>CALFOL010000503.1 GCA_937919915.1 uncultured Planctomycetaceae bacterium | reverse complement strand
TATGCAGCACAAACTTCACGCCGGTCTTCTGCAGCTGTACCACCACCTGGCAGGGATCGCCACCGCAGGTTTCGATGCCATCGCTGACGAGAATAATCGTGGTTTCCGCTTCCTTCAGCTTCAGCATGCTGGACACAGACAGGATCGCCGCAGAAATCGGCGTTCGTCCCCGCGCCTGTAGCTGGTCGACGTGTTGCAGCAGGGCAGTCCGATCCGTACTGCCAGCAGGAATCAGCACTTCGATGTCGCTGCAGTCTCCTGGGCGACGATGTCCATAGGCGGTCAGACCGACGCGAATGTTTTCGTGCAGTTGTGGAACGATTTGATGCATGACTTCTTTGGCCACAGCGATTTTTGTTTTACCGCCGGCAACTTCCGACATGCTTCCGGATGCATCCGGAATGAACATGAATTCCGGATAGTAGTCAGCTGCAGTTGCAGAGTTGTATCCCCATCCCAACATCGCTGATATGATTAGTGTTCGAGCAAACATCGTCGTCTCCCAGAGTTTGGTTTTGGTGCCATTGCCTGTTCCCCAACAGGCTGTCTGAGAGCTCTACAATCCTCGATTCGGTTTCTTACAGAATCCGGAGAAATTTATTTGTGCGGATCGCCAATGCGTGGCGTGTCGAAAACGCAACGCTGTCGATGGTTGGCGTTTTCGCGGGGAATCCGCTTACCAATGTGTCAGACGGGCGCCAAAGGAGGCCGCTGAATGATCCGCAGCGGGCGCAAAGTTTTCCCGGCGGATGTCATCTGGCAGCAGCTCCGTCGGGGGTTTAATCACGTTCAACACCCCGGTCGCGGCTTCGGCCGATGATTCCCCTTCGGCATCGCAAAACCCACGCCAACCGGAAAGAGTTCTCGCACCTCGTTTGCCGCCAACAAAGCCTCTACGCGGCAAATAGAATCCCACGAAACCGACGCTCAGGGAAAACAGATTATCGTCGCCCCTCCAGCGAACCTGGTCACTCAATTGCACAAAAGATCGATCTTCCAGAATCGAAATGGCAGTCAGCGTTAGTCCGTCAATCACTTGTAAAAATCGAGCCTGAAACACGTTTCCTCGGGCTTCGATTCTTAACGCCTGGCTTCGCTGAACAGCGGGACGAGCAGCGCTGACGGCGTTAAGTGCAAAACAAGAATCGGCGTAGATCGTCGAATTGCGAAGTAGCAGTTCGCCGCCGCTGTCCGATTGAACGGGATTGTTTGACACAGCCGTCTCACCAATCAGCAGGCTGTTGCGAACGATGAGCTTGCTGTTTCGCTTTAAGCCGAAGTCAATCGCCGCGGTCCGGGAGAACGATGCCAGGACACTGTCTTCGATCGTTGTCTGAGAATCGCCGAACAACGCCAGGCAGACGCCTTGATTCAGCAGTCGACAGCGGGTCAGCGTTAACGTTCCCTGATCGACCATCAGCAGGGCGTCGCGAGCTTGAGCGCCTGTGAGATTGTTGGTCGATGATAACGCTGACAGTTCCAGGCAGATGTCGGTCAGTATCAGTTTTCTGTTGACCACCCACGAATCCGGGATGACGACGGTACCGAGTTCAACAGACGTGTTACGTTCTGCCTCCGTTCGGCGGCAGATTTCGACGGCAACGTCCGACGGCAACGTCCGGCGGAGGCGTTCGTAGCAAATGCGGGCCGCTGTTGTTCAGATAGATAACGGCGTTGTCGCTCGCTGCCGGCAATGCGCCGTCCAGCGAATCGAACAGTGCTGTTGTTCCGTCAGCAGACTTCAGCGTACAGGCGGCAATGGTCTCAACGGATTGCGGCAGATCCGTACTTGTCGGTTGTGGCTGGAATTCATAATTCATCCAGCCGGGTCCGAATTTAGCCGCCAGCAGTACCAGGCCAACTACGGCCAAAGACAATACCGTGACGCTTAATACTCCCGGCCGGAACATGGTGTCGGTGTGAGAGACCGCAATCTGCCTGCCATCGACGCGGTGCTCTCGATTCGTATCCAACAGTGCTGGTAGAAGCTCCACGCTTTGTTGTGACAGAGACCGCCGCAGGATGGCGGCGGTCTGCGGACGATCGTGTGGCAACTTTGACATCGTGCGATGGACCAACGCGGCCAGCCATGCCGGAACGGCTTCTGTTCCGCTGTTGTCGCTGAGACTTGGCGTAGCAGCGTAGACCACTTGATGTACGATCGCCAGTGGATCGTCACCCGTGAACGGAGGTTGCCCGGTCAACATCGTAAACATCACTGCGCTGAGACTGTACAGGTCCGAGCGATGGTCGACGGGCAG
>CALFOL010000502.1 GCA_937919915.1 uncultured Planctomycetaceae bacterium | reverse complement strand
GCCATGTCGTTTGTGTGTCAGGCGCTTCTGCCTCAAACAGGTCTTCCGCGCGAAGCGTCAGCGACTGTGGCTGCGGAGGGTGTTCGTACTCGAACATTGTTGTAAACGGATGCGGTGCTCCGACTGGCACAGCGTGGCAACCGCTAAGCAGTACTGCCAGGGCAAACAGGGTGATAATTCGTGCGATTCGTGTCCATCCTTGAGTAATCATGACTTTGTCCTTTACGTCATCAAGCCTCCAGATTTATCGATGCAGTTCCATGCATTTCAAACAGCCGCGTCTTTGCGACTCACTACATCTATAAGACGCAGCGAGCAGCAAATGATCCAATAGTATTCGCGCCGATTCCAACCGCTTCCGCTACGACAAAGCTGCAAATCCGAAAGCTTCGGCAGAAACCGCGCAGCAGGGAATTCCGCATGTTGATTTCCGCTGAGAGCAGACGAGCGCCGCGGAGCTGAGGCTAAGGGTGCCACCACAGACTCGGCCAGGCGAACGCCGTGAATGCCGGGGCAATGCGGGAATTCCAGTGGCTGGAGAGCTGAACCGGTGGCGAATTTCACGTGTCTTCTTCGCGGGTCCATGAAGTGGGGGCGTTCTGCTTTGCGCAGCAACGGCGGCTTCCTACAATCCCGCCTCAATTCGTCGCGTGATTCGAGCGATGAACACACGAATTGCAGGTCGCTGCATCCAGCAGGGGCCACATTTAACAATTAGCGAAGGTTAATGCAGGTATGAGTCGTTCCATGGAAAAGATTGTCGCTTTGTGTAAGCGACGTGGTTTCATCTTTCAGAACTCGGAGATCTACGGCGGACAAAATGGCTTTTGGGATTACGGTCCCCTGGGTACGGAACTGAAACGCAACGTTCGTGACTGCTGGTACCGCGACATGGTGTCTGGCCACAACGAACTCGTCGCCCCAAAAACAGCACCGGCGAAGTATCAGATGGTCGGCGTCGAAACCGCGCTGATCATGAATCCTCAGGTCTGGAAATGCTCCGGCCACTACGACCTGTTTCACGACATGATGGTCGACTGTCGCGAAAGCAAAAGTCGCTTTCGCCTTGACCAGATCCGCTGTCGCTGGGTGTCCTTCAAAGATGCGACTGTTAAACAGGACGACACCGGCACCGAGTTGTCGAAGGTGATGGTGACTTCGACCGCGGAAGATTTCCACGAAGATATGACGTCAGAAGCTCTGCGTGTTTTCGGTCAGAAGAAAAAGTACGCTGACAAACTGCAATGGGACGGCGCTGCAACAACGCTCGACAAAGTCGACGTTTCGGAATTTGCCACCGTCGTCGCACCGGGTGCTTCAAAGGCTGGTACGCTGACCGCGCCGCGTGAATTTAACCTGATGATGAAAACCATCATCGGTGCTTTGGGCACTGATGACGACGCAGCGTATCTGCGGCCAGAAACGGCTCAGGGAATCTTCGTCAACTTCAAAAACGTCGTCGACAGCAGCCGCGTGAAGCTGCCGTTTGGTATTTGCCAGGTGGGTAAAAGTTTTCGTAACGAAATCACGCCGCGGAACTTTACGTTCCGGTCGCGTGAGTTCGAGCAGATGGAAATCGAATTCTTCTGTCGCCCCGATGAGTCGGCCGGTTGGTACAAATACTGGCGTGATACTCGCTTTCAGTGGTATCAGGATCTGGGTGTCAGCAAGGATCGGTTGCTTCTGCGAGATCATCACGCAGACGAGTTAGCTCATTATTCTGTGGGAACCGCCGATATCGAATACGCGTTTCCGTTCCTTGACGCCGGCGAATATGGTGAACTGGAAGGTGTTGCTCATCGAGGTGACTTCGACCTGCGTTCGCACATGGAAGGCAAGCTGACCAAGAACGCGGCGGGCGAACTGGAGGTGGAGCTCAACGAAGACGGCAAGCCGAAACATCGCGGTAGTGGCAAAGACCTGACCTATTTCGACGATCAGGCCAAAGAACGCTTCCTGCCGCACGTTATCGAACCGTCAGCAGGTGCGGACCGCGCGACGCTGGCATTCATCTGTGAGGCCTACCACGAAGATCAGCAGCCCGACGAAAACGGCGTGCTGCAGGAACGCCTGGTAATGAAGTTCCATCCGCGCCTGGCTCCGGTGAAGGCAGCCGTCTTCCCGCTGATCAAAAAGGAAGGCATGCCCGAAAAAGCAGCGGAGATCTTCGGCGCCTTAAAGGCAGCAGGCCTCAGCTGTCAGTTTGACCAGCAGGGAGCCATCGGCCGCCGTTATCGTCGTCAGGACGAAATCGGCACGCCATACTGTATCACTGTGGATGGCGACACCCTGACCGATGGCACCGTGACGATTCGTGATCGTGATTCGCTGCAACAGGACCGCATTCCGGCGGACCGCATCGTTGAAGAAGTCCTGTCGCGTTTGAATTCCTAGCCACATATGACAACCGGAACCTCATGGCGGAATAGGCAATCTACGTCCATT
>CALFOL010000501.1 GCA_937919915.1 uncultured Planctomycetaceae bacterium | reverse complement strand
AACATGGTTGATTCAGCAGTTAACGGCCTGGACATTCCCATCGCGAAACTAATACCACTCACAGAGCGGCAAATAAGCAAGACTTCGTACGATAGAATCGCAGCCAGTATTCGGGCTGTGGGGCCCATCGACCCGCTGGTCGTATTCCCCGATGAGTCACACTTCGTAATTCTCGACGGGCGGATCCGACACGAAATCTTACTTGAACTGGGCGTGGCGACGGTGCCCTGCCTTGTTTGGAATGAGAAGGAAGCATTCACCGCCAACCGAATGGTAAATCGCCTGTCAGGAGCACAAGAAGCACGAATGATTCGTAAGTCGCTTGAGGAATTGGACGAAAAAACAATCGCAAAAGCGTTTGGTCTGTCACAGATCAAGCACAGGCTCAACGGCACTCTTATGAGGAAACTCCATCCGAAGGCTTTAGCGCTGTACGAGTCCGAGCGGTTGTCAACAACGTGCGTGAAGGAACTTGCTTTTGCGTCGACGTCGCGGCAACTGGAGATTCTGAAAACGATGGACGGCTGCAACGACTTCAGCGTGACGATGGCACGTGCCCTGATTCTCAAAACACCGATCGCACAACGAGCGAAGGTGCGTGCTGGAATGAAAACGCCTTGGTCGCGAAGCGGGCAAACTGACCTGATGAAGAGGTTGCAGGAGGCCGAACAGCAACCGGATTTCTATTCGACAATTTACCGTCAGTATTCGATAAATCTACTCAAACTCGTTGTTTTTGTACGCAGGCTTCTCGTCAACCCTGCCATCAGAAAATATCTCGATCAAAACCATCCTGACATGGTATCCGGATTCGAATCGATCGTCGAAACCGCAGAGGGGTGCTGAAATGGACGAATCATCCGCACGGAATCGAAAGGAAGTAATTAGGAAAATTCTCCAGCGATCACACGATTCCGCGAGTTTGAGTGAGCGAACTGTGCGAGCTGACATACCTCAGGTCTACAAGATGGCGATTGCCTCCTTCGGCTCGTGGCAAATCGCTCTGTCTTGTGCGGGAATGCCATCGCGAGAGACGATGTTCCCGAACGATGCGGAAGAGGTTATGCAGCTCATTCGTCAGCTATGCCATGCTGAACGGTCTATCAAGGCGCAACACATTCGACGGAAGCAACATCCTCTGTATACCGCCGCGTTGAAGTACTTCGGTAGCTGGTTTGCAGCACTTGAGGCTGCGGGTATCAACTCGACGCAGGTCAATCCGCGTTATGGGTGGGATCGTGATAAAATAATCGAGGCGATATTGCTGCGGGCGGTAGAGCGCCGAACGTTGGGAGCCACGTACGTGCGTCCTCTTTCTCTGAAGACCGCAGCCGTGAAGGAATTTGGGTCGTGGGAGCGCGCCTTACGCGAAGCTGGACTTGATCCGGCTGAGTATATCGGGCAGCCGCTCACAGAATGTCGTCAGGATTGCAAACATCGGAAGTGGGACAGGCAACCGGCAACTGGTCATCAAAGGAATTCGACAACGAGAAATGCTCGGCAGGGCACTCGATCACGATTCAGTCTGCCGTGACAATCGATCGCTGCTAACCGCTGCCACATCATACTTTGGTGGTTGGGCGAACGCCCTGAAATCAGCCGACGTGGACCGACAGGACAGAACTTCATCCAAATGAGCAGTGGGTCTGTTCCGTTCTTTGACAACCGATAATAAATGTTGAGAGTCGCCGGAAGTTGCGACCCGGCGACTCAGATGGCAGTCATTTCGCAGACTTTCTTCGTGTTCGCCTTCATCACGGGGGGCAGCACCACCAGCTGTAGTAGAGCAGCGGAAATCGAAAGCGCTGCTCGACGTGGAAACGCCTGAGAAAAACGATACTATTCCGCCATGTTCGTGTCGTTGACACCGGCGACGACAACCGATAAAAACCACAACGGCTTGAGGCTTGCGGCTTTGGAATGCCTCAACCTGTTTCCAGTAAAGGACTTACGGTCACGGCGGTGTAGCTCAGTTGGTTAGAGCAGCGGAATCATAATCCGCGGGTCGGGGGTTCGAGTCCCTCCACCGCTACCTGAAACCCCGAAAACCCCAGTGTTTTCGGGGTTTTTTCGTGTTTTGCGGGAAGTGGCAACATTTGTGGCAACCTGAATTTGCTGGGGTTTTCATCCGTTCGCGGGTGTTCGTTGCCACTATGGTTGCCACTTTTCAGGCTCGCTGAATTTTTTATGGGGTGACTATTGAACGCTTCGTAGTGTCCGTCAGTGATTTGAGCATAGCTGTCTCGTTGAACCTTGACGGAATGTCCGATCCATGCGGCCACGACGTGTGCGGGGTAGCCGTCATTCAACCACTCGGTTTCGCAGCTTGCTCGCATGTTCTGAAATAACTTCGGCCAGGGGACCAGTCCCGCACGGTGAAGGATCGACTTGAACGGCTTGTCGAGGTTCGAGT
>CALFOL010000500.1 GCA_937919915.1 uncultured Planctomycetaceae bacterium | reverse complement strand
GTTGTGCAGTGCCAATCCCATTTGCTTGAGATTGTTGCGGCACTGCATTCGGCGAGCCGCTTCACGAGCACTCTGGACCGCAGGTAACAACAGCGCGATCAGGATGGCGATCACCGCAATCACAACCAGTAATTCGATAACCGTGAAGGCCTGTCGACGCCTGTTGCCGTTTTTCGCGAAGTCCATTCCGCTTTCTTTCTGTCTATGGAAACCCGCAGTTTCTGCCGAAACTGTGTTTTCGTCAACTGGAGATGCGATCGGAGTCCGCAATTCCCAGAATGACGCCCCGTTCGGTATGAGACTCAGGAGCGGTGTGTGGCTCGCTTTCCTCGTCTTCCTGCGAAAGATCGATTCGAGTCGCCTGCAATTTCAGCGTTATCACAAAACGACCATTCACAGCCGCCGCTTCGATCGTCCCACCCAGAAATTGCACGATGCGTCGTGTGAGGGCCAGGCCAAGCCCCGAGTGACTGCCGGTTGCGGAACGAGACGTGTCGGCTCGCCAAAATCGATCAAATACATGATCAACCTGTTGCGGCGACAACTCACAACCGCTGTTTTCCACGGTGATCTGAAGCTGCCCATTGCGAAACTGTGACTGAATCAGAATCTGGCCATTCGGATCCACATAGCTGGTTGCATTGTCCAGCAGATTCGAAAGCACGACCCCCAGTTTGCCGGGATCCGTCTCTACCAGAATTGGTAGTTCACAACGCCACTCGACGTTGACCCCGATGCCTGCGGCCCGAACTTCAAACCGGCTCCATGTGTGTCGCAGAGTGGACGCCACATCAACCACGTCCTGTTCCAGCGTCGTCTGCCCTGCTTCGATTCTGGACAGCGACAGCAATGTGGAAATAATCGTTTCGGTTTCTTCACTGATCCGCAGGCAACGTTCCATCGAAGTTCGATAGCTGGCAGAGTCACGCTGACGACTCAGGCCAACTTCCAGCGTCGATCGAATGCCTGCCAGGGGGGTTCGTAATTCATGAGCGACATCTGCGGTGAATGTTTTTTCCCGGAGGAAGGCGGTTTCCAGGCAGTTCATGAGTACGTTCAAACGAGCGACCACGGGCTGCAGTTCTCCGGGAGCATTCGTCAATGCAAAACGCTGGTTGAGAGTCTGTTCGTTGACCTTTGCGATCTGGTGAGTCAGTGCCTGCAGTGGCCGTAAGTTTGTTTTGACCAGCCAGGCAAGCAGAGCGACAATGATGGCTGTCGCGAAAAGTCCGGATCCAATCAGCAGCCATGCCAGGTTGGCAAGCGATGCGTCGAGGTCCTGCGTGTCGCGAGCGATAACGAGTGTCACGTATGGACGAGCCGCGTAGTCAATGGTGTCCAGGTCCAAAGTGTCAGCGTCATCATCATCAACACCGGATTCCGGCATTCGGCCATCCGCACCCCGAACGGGTGTATTGGGCGTTACAGGCAGTTCACCATCCAGGTTGGGGCGAAACCGAATGCCCGCCGCGCGTCCGGGGCGTTTGTCCGGCAATTCGAATTCCGCAACCAGTGGGATAACGCGATCTCCATCGAGGCGAGTCAGGTCACCTTTCAGTCGCCGTGAGCGAGACAGAACCGAACCGTCTTCGTGCCAAACCTGGTAGTATTCAGGACGAATGGCGCGAGCATACTCCTGCATGGGATGCCGCTGAAATTCAATCTCGATCCTGTCACCCTGTTGTTCGACAAGCACTGCCAACGCCCTGGCTTTGGCACCGAGATGTTGGTCGAATTCCGTGTACAGCTGTCGTCGCATCATGACGTACATGCCGTATTGTGTGGCTGCCAGCGTGATCCCAATTGCTGCGGATATGCTCAGGACCAGGCGAGTTCGAAGTGTTGTGTTCATTCACTCGCCCTTTCGTGTGATTCCAAAACATAGCCGAATCCACGTCGAGTGTGAATCAGTCGCGGCCAATCAGGTCTTTCCAGCTTTTGACGCAGATAGCGAATGTAGACATCAATCACATTGCTGTGCGCGTCCGATTCGAATTCATAAACATTTTCCCAGATGTCTGATCGAGAAACGACCTGTCCAGTGCGAACTGCCAGGAAAATAAGCAAGGAATATTCCCGTTTTGTGAGCTCAATCGCAGTGTCTGCCCGCCGAACGGTTTGCGTCACGGTATCGATTTTCAGGTCGCCAACTTCAATCACACTGCTGACCTGGTCGTAACGCCGGCGGAAGAGAACCTGCACGCGAGCCAGCAGTTCTTCCAACGCAAATGGTTTAATCAGGTAGTCATCGGCCCCCGCATTCAATCCGGCGACCCGATCCTGAACCGCATCCTTCGCGGTTAACAACAGCACCCTGGCCTCGGTTTTTTCCTGCCGCAGCTGCTGCAGGATTTCCATTCCGGACATGCCTGGCAACATGACGTCCAGGACAATGACGTCGTATTGGTTCTTTGTGGCGTACCACAGACCGTCCTTGCCATCGGACGCACTGTCGACGGCAAAGCCAGCCTCGCGAAGTCCCTGAGCGACCGCTTCTCGAACAGGGGCGTAGTCTTCAACAACAAGAACTCGCATGCGGTTAGTCGTCGCCAGGATGAGAATGTCTAAGGAACAGGCCGATTCGCTCGTGACTGGGGCTTCCAGCCGAAGTCTATGTGCTGAATGAAGCCTGCGGCTGGAAGCCAATAATGTTCGGCGCGGAATCGGCCGGGTGTGAACGATAACGCCGTGAAGAATTTCGACCAGGAAAACAGTGTTCGAAAGTTGTTGCGAATCAGGCCCGACGGGTCGTCAAATCCCCTGCCGGGGCTGGTAAGCCCTGGTCAGATGGCCACCGACGGAGTTTAGGGCCAACGGCCCGACCAATTACAAGCGGCCGGACCGTTGGTTCACAACTATTATGACCACCCCGAACCCAGGCATTCAGCCCGGGCCAGGTAAACGGATGGGCCTTTGGCCCGGAAGCCCCAAGTGACGGTGCGGCTACTCCTCATCGTCGTCTTTGTCGTCGTCTTTCTCATCCTTGTCATCCTCTGATTCAAGTTCAAGTTCAATTTCGATTCCCAGCAATCGCCCCTCGCCGTCCAGACGCAACTCGATTTCGACGCCATCTTCTTCAATGCCGATTTCGTACACTGTTGTCAATTCAATGTTATCCACGTCAACGCCAGTTAGTGCTTTCTGGATAGACTTTGGAAGCTTTGAGATTGAGATCTTTTTCTCGTCTTCTTCCGGAAGAGCCATCATGGCGGTTGCCAGTCCGGGGACCGCAAGCACAATCAGCAAACTCAATAGTCGATGTCGTGATAACCAGGTCATTTGACTGCCCCCTTGTTGTTTGTGTGGCAACGAAGGATTGATTTTGAGTGTGATGCTACTCGACCAACATTAGAGAATGATGAGAACCTGTCCACGGACCTTCGATGGAATCTTCGAATTCGCCAATTACGGCCGTCATTCTCACCTGGTTCTCATAGAGGACCGCTATTTTTCGTGCGTACTCTGCTTAGTCCGAAGGTCGTTGAAATTCATTATCGCGCAAGAGGTGCGTCATCGATATCTCGGTATCAAATCGCGAAGGGAAGGAATCCTCGCATGAAACCCTCCGAAAATACTTTGCTTCTCAGCGCTGGACTTGTGGCCGCGACTCTGATTTTCGCGTACCCCCTGGTCTTGCCAACTCCATTGCTGGAGCCGGACGAAGGACTGCACGCCACCATTTCTCAGGAAATGGTTGAGCACAATGAATGGATCGTTCCTACTTTCCTGGGCGAACCATTTCTTGACAAGCCCATTCTGTTCTTCTGGGCTCAGATGATTTCGCTGAAGGCGTTCGGCATGACCGAGTTCGCTGTTCGATTGCCGGGCCTGCTGTTCGGACTGCTGGGAACAATCACGGCAGGGCTGCTGGCTGGCCGTCTGTTTGGCTCTCGCACTGGTTGGTACGCGTGGCTGATATCGATGACGATGTGCATCCCGCTCGCTGTTGCTCAGGCGGCTGTTCACGACGTGGCTCTTGTTCCCTGGACGAATCTGGCGCTGTTGTGCCTTTGGGAGACGGAACGTGCTGCCAGTCGTCGACGACAGCTTGGATGGTTGGCTGGTGCGGCCTGCATGTTTGGTCTCGCCTTTTTGACGAAAGCATTGATCGGCGTTGCTGTGATCGGAGTCGGCTATGCCCTGTTTCTGATTGTCAGCCGCCAGTTGTCGATCGGCAACTGTCTGCGACTGGCAGCAGCGATCGTGGTTGGAGCACTCATCGCCAGTCCATGGTTCATCGCGATGGAATTTCGCGTCACCGGATACTTGCATTACTACTTCATTGAACGACACGTGATGGGCTTCGCAACAGCGACCCATCGACACGGTAATAGCCCGTGGTGGTACTACGCTCCGTACATGATGGCGGGAGCGATCCCGTGGATTTGGTACGCGGTGCCTCTGATTCAGGATGAATGGCATCGTCGCTCAGAACCTCTGCGGGCACGACCGCAACTCGTGTTTGTGCTGTGCTGGTTGTTCGGCGGCCTGCTGTTCCTTTCACTGGCGAAGTCGAAACTGGTCACGTACGCCCTGCCGTTGTTTCCCGCGATTGCGATCGTGTGTGCCGAGGCATGGAATCGTCACGCTACCCGCCAACTTTCTGAAGTCAGCGCACGCTGGTTTCTAAATCTGATTCGTTTCATGACAGCGTTGGGAGTCATCGTCCCGTTGGGAATTCTTATCGTATGCCAGATGATCATTGGCAACACCTGGCCTGCGTTTGCATGGCTGGCTGCCTTCACTCTGTCTGCCGGGTCGGGCATCACCTGGTGGGCGATCGAACGAAAGCGACTCAATGGTTCGGTCGGACTGATTGCCGTTTGGGTTGGTGGCGTTGTGTGTCTGGTGATGACCTGGCCGCTGCAGAACTTCGCCGAAAACTATTCGGAACGAAGTCTCGCCAGGTGGGTTAACGAACAGGAAACCCTGCCGGAACATTTGATCCTGATCGGTGAGAAGCCTGGGTCTGTAATCTTCTATCTGCGAAAAGAAGTGCGGCAACAGCTTCGCCGAAACCAGGTCACGTCCATGAGAATCGACGAACTGCAACCGGGGACTCAGCCTGGCTCGGGAGAGATCTTTGCCGTTACCAACAAGGTACTGTATGAGCATCGACTTCCCGATCAACACGTTCCCGGTTCGTTTACTCAGCAGGTGGGGCAGTTTCGACTGTATCGCGACCAGGAAAATGCTCTGTCGCTAAGCCAAATACTATGGAGGTCTGAATAATGAATGGCCCCAATGCTGCTTCACAATCTTCTCGAGTAGGTCAATCGAATCGCCAGTCTTCACCTCGCACACTTTCCCTGCGTGCGTACGTCGACCTGAAATCGAGAGAGGTTCGGCCCGTCAGGTTCGACGTGTCGATTGTCGTTCCTGCGTTTCGCGAACAGAAGAACATTGCTGAATTGACAACGCGACTGTTCGAAGCCGTCAAGGATTCTCGGTTGTCGGCAGAGCTGATCATCGTCGATGACAACAGCTGTGATGGCACGATCGAACTTTGTGAAGAGCTGGCGCAACGTTACCCGATTCGCCTGATCACTCGCACAAACGAACGCGGGCTTGCGACGGCAGTGATTTGCGGGCTCCGCGAAGCGCGAGGCGAGTTCGTTGTGGTGATGGACGCCGATTTATCGCATCCCCCCGAATCCGTGGAAGAATTGCTCGCTCCGTTGAGGGCAGAGACAGCCGACTTCGTCATTGGAAGCCGCTATGTGGAAGGTGGTTCTGTGGATGAATCGTGGAGTTTGCTGCGGCATGTTAATTCTCGCATCGCCAGCATCCTGGCTCGAGGACTAACGCAGGCCAGCGATCCCATGGCTGGCTTCTTCGCTATTCGGCAGGATCGATTGGGCGAATTATCGCAGTTGAATCCGTGCGGCTACAAGATTGGTCTGGAGATCATTGTTCGTTGCGGCTGCGATCGGGTCGCCGAAGTGCCGATTCATTTTGAAGATCGCAAGCACGGTGAAAGCAAGCTGAATCTGCGTGAGCAATGGTTGTACATTCAGCATCTGTTCCGGCTGTACGCGTTTCGGTTTCCGGAGCTCTTGATGTTCTGTAGCTTTGGTGCTGTCGGGGTTAGCGGAATGATCGTCGACCTTGCTGGTTTCCGCTGGTTAATTCCTCTGACCGGACTTGCTGCCGGTCGCGCGATCGCGATTTGGCTGGCGATGACCTGGAATTTCGAAATCAACCGTAGAGTCACGTTTCGGAAACTCCCCCGGTCACGCTGGCATCGGCAATATTTAGGGTTCTGTGCCTCGTGTTTTTTGGGGGCCGCCGTTAGCTGGACCACAGCCCTTGGGTTGATGCAGATGTCTCGGCTCTTTTACGCGCGGCCAGTGGTGGCGGCGATACTGGCGTCGGCAGTCGCCGCATTCGTCAATTTTTCGATTTGTCGTCGGTGGGTGTTTGCGGGGCGAAAATCACAGCTGCCGTCGCCTGTGCTCCATGACGCCAACCCGTCGCCG
>CALFOL010000499.1 GCA_937919915.1 uncultured Planctomycetaceae bacterium | reverse complement strand
ATCCCGTCGCCACCAGATTGTCATACATCTGATCATCGATGATTTCGGCATGTTCGTAATCGGCAAGTTCGTCACCTGCGAGTTGCTCTACCAGAAACTGCGAATACGGCTTGTCGGCATTGAACGAGCGAATAACATAATCACGATAACGATAGATGTGAGGTCGCACGCGATCTTCATTCTGAGCTCCTTCCGAGTCGGCATATCCGGCGACATCCAGCCAGTGCCGTGCCCAGCGTTCGCCGTAGTGCCGTGACTCCAGCAGCCGGTTCACGAGATTCTCATAGGCTTTCGGATCCGAGTCGCTCAGGAATTCGTGAATCTCGTCCGGTGTTGGGGGCAGTCCCGTCAGGTCAAAATGAACCCGTCGCAACAGTGTTGTTCTGTCAGCTTCCGGTGACAGCGTCAATTTGTGCGCCTCTAGTTTCTGCAGAACAAACGCATCAATCGGGTTGCTGATTCGATCGGCGGCCGAGACATGCGGGACGAGAGGTCGTTGTGGTGGCTGAAACGACCAGAACCTGCGGTCGTCGTCGGTCACGAGAGACTCGCGAACAGAGGCGGCGTCATCGGATGGAACATTCGATTCGGGCAGCCCGAGTTCAATCCACAGCGCCAGTTTTTTGACTTCACTGGATTCCATGGGTTTCACGCTGACAGAAACCAATTGGCGACGCGGCGGCATTTCTTCTGCGACGACGCGTTTGACCAGCAGACTTTCCGACGGCTTCCCTGAGACGGCGGCCGGACCGGATTTGCCACCTCGCAAGATCGACTCACGGGTTCTCAGGTCGAGATCACCTTCCTTCCGTCGCCCACCGTGGCAGGCGACGCACCGCAACTGAAGCAATGGCAGTATGTCGTGCTGAGTGACAGCAGGTGCGGAATTCACGGCATCGCGAAACTTAGCGCCGGCGGCGATCCACTCCCGGATGTTCTGCAGCTGCGCCGGACTAATTTGCCCTTTTTCATCGGGTGGTGGCATTTGACCCGATTCAATCATCTCGAACAGCAGGCTCTCAGCGGGCTGACCTGCATTGACAATCTGTCCGGAATCGCCACCGAGCATAATTCCCTGCGGGGTCGTAAGATCAATTCCCGCTTTTCTTGTTTCGGGATTGTGACATCGGACGCACGCGACAGCGATGATCGACTGGACTTCGCTTTCATACACCACATGATTGGTAGCACCGGCCCTTTCGTCGGCCGACAACGGCGCGCGACAAACGATCGGCACAGCAAGTGCGATCGCAAGTCCAATCGTCAGGAATCGTCGACGAACCTCTGTCACAAACCACGTCCTTCAAGGAGATTCCCGCGAGCCGCCCGATGTCACAGGGTTGTAGTGAAAGGCGTCAAGACTTTCGGCGCTGTCTATCGATGCCAAAAGTCTTGACGACTTTCGCTACACCAATTGCAACACTCACTTCTTCGACGAAGCTTAGTGAGTCTTCCCCGGCAGCTGATAGCCAGGAATGGTCAGGCGGATGCGAAACAGGCTGCTGCCGGCGGTGATGTACAGCAGATTGGCATCTTTCCCACCACCAAAGCCGACGTTTGTCGGGAGCTCCGTGGGAATAAAATCAAGCTGTTTGCCTTCGGGATCATAGATGCCGATTCCGGGTTTTGTTGTATCTCGTTCCGCGACGTAGACATTGCCTTTGGCGTCGCAGCACAGTCCATCCGGGCCATCCTGCGGATAATAGTCAACCAGAGTTTTACGGAAGGAAGCCGTCCCGTCGGCGTTGAGGTCATACGCCATCAACTGCATCTTTCCCTTCATGGGTTTGGGTTCTTCCTCGTTCTCGATCGGAGGGATGGCGGCCGTTGAACCGTTGTTATGACAGACGACGTACAGAGTTTTCTGATCGGGCGACACGCAAACCCCATTTGGCTTCGCGACGTCAGTGATGATTCGATGCAGCGAAAGATCGGTGTCGATTCGGTACACGCCCATCACCGGCTGTTCGATGGATTCGCGTCCCAGGTAGCGCGGGTCGCTGAAGTACATGCGACCCTGTTCGTCAATCGTGACGTCGTTGGGCGCGTTCAGCTGGCGGCCGTTGAACAACGCTGCGATGACGAAACTTTGTCCCGTCTTCATGTTGGTCCGTGTGACTCGACGACCGCCATAATCTGCTCCTTCGCAAACGACCATGTTACCGTAGGCGTCGAACTTGATGCCGTTGGACATGCCGCTGGGAGAACGAAAGATTTTCGTCTTTTCTGTTTTGGGATCGAAGACCCAGATGTGTCCCGCGTGGAAAGAGCCGTCTTCCTGTTTCGTCTTGTCCGAAAACGTGATGTCGCTGAAATAGACCAAACCGTCTGCCGCGACAGCGACACCTTCGGTCAGCATGACACCTTCGAACAGTTTTTCAGGCGTTGCACCGTCAGGTACAATTTTGTCCTGAGCCAGAACAGATGACGAGAACAGCGTCGAAAAAAAAAGCGACACGGCAAGACTTGCGTGGTTCATGAATGATGCTCCCTGGAGAATTGTTTTTGCTCGGAACCAAGGCGTTCGAGTATACGGTTCCGCCCCGTTCGTTGCTATGCTGTCGAGTTACAAAGCAGGGCGATTCAGTTTGTGATGATGGCGACAGTTCCGGTATTCACGCAGAAGGCTTGTGCTGGGTCCTGCCTCACTCTAACTCTCCAGGCTGATTCTTCTTATGAAATTTCCTCACCAGCCCCTTCGTCAACTCGTCGCCGCCGTCTTTGCTGCCAATGGATCTGAGCTGGCAGAGGCGGAAGCAATCGGCCATCATCTGGTCGAAGCCAATCTTGCCGGCCATGATTCGCACGGCGTCATTCGCACTCCGATTTATATTCAGTGGCTGAAAGATGGAGACGTCGTTGCGAACCGTCACCTGAAGATCATTCACGAAATGGACGCTCTGGCACTTGTGGATGGGCAGCAGGGATACGGCCAGTCCATCGGCCAACAGGTCGTTGATTTAGGACTGAAGAAGTGTCGGCGGCACGGAGCTGCCGTCATCGCGTTGAAGAACAGCGGACATCTGGGCCGCATCGGCCATTGGGCCGAACTGGCCGCCGATGTTGGCGTTGTCTCGCTCCACTTCGTGAATACCAGTGGCAAGGGGATGTTCGTTGTACCGGCTGGCGGCATCGAACCACGTCTTTCGGTGAACCCCCTGACGATCGGTGTGCCGGTTGATGGTCGTCCACACGTCATCCTGGATATGGCAGCCGCGGCAGCTGCGGAAGGGAAGTTGAAAGTTGCTCGAAACGCGGGAACTCAGGTGCCGGACAACTGGATTCTGGACGCTGATGGAAATCCGACGAACGATCCCAACGACTTCTATGGCTCATCAAGCGGTCCACCCGTCGGATCCATCCTGCCCATCGCGGGCCACAAAGGGTACGGACTGGGATTCATGATTGAACTCCTGGCAGGAGCACTCACCGGCAGCGGTTGCAGTCAGGCTGGAAAAACGCGACTTGAACAGGGGATGCTTTCAATCTTTGTTGATCCATCACAGTTGCCGATCGAAGATTTCTTCGGAGCAGACGCCGCGCGATACATCGATTTCGTAAAAAGTGCGAAAACGGCACAACCAGGAGACAGCATTTTGGTACCCGGTGAAATCGAAGATCATAAGCGGCAGGATCGGTTGGAAAACGGCATCGAGCTGGATGACAAAACATGGCAACAGATCGTTGACATTGCAATAGCCAGCGGCGTGCCACAGGACGTGATTCACCAAGCGTCAGACTTCAAAACCTGACTCAACGTGAACAAGTTACCCGAAATAAGAAGCCTACAGCGTATTACGCTGAGTTGTGGCCGCGGGGCACGCGTTTCGATCGAAGAAAGCCTGCTCCCGCGAGCGAGTACCGTCCACAACAATACGTAAACTGCTCTAAAGGATGTTACATGGCTCAGCACAGTAAGACTTCACCGGTTCTCGGTCACGGCGACTGGCAATATCATCCTGTACCCCACTGGCCGCAGATTCCGGCCGACATCGATTTTGTCGAAGCGATCGGTGTCGCTGTCGGCAGCAATGACCGTGTTCTTGTTTTCAACCGTGGCAATCCGGCCGTGCTGGTCTTTGAGCCCGATGGTCAGTTTGTGGAGGCGTGGGGGCATAACTGTTTTGTTCGACCTCACGGAATAACCGCAGCGTCAGATGGAAGTCTTTACCTGACGGATGATCTTGGGCATCGCGTGAGTCAGTATTCAAGTCGCGGTCAGTTGATGAGAAACATCGGTCCTGTCGGAATTCCGTCTGAGACTGGCGTAAACGGTTTCGACTTTCGGACGATTACGGCCGCCGGTCCGTTCAACCTGCCGACGAATGTGGCTGTTGCTGTCGACGGCCATCTGTTCATCGCCGATGGCTACGGTAACTCTCGCGTTCATCACTTCGATGCTGACGGAATTCTGGTGCATAGTTGGGGATCACCCGGCGACGGCGGCAGCGCATTCAACATTCCGCATGGCATATGCGTTGACTCCCGTGACCGCGTGTTGGTCGCTGACCGTGAGAACAGCCGGATACAGATTTTTGACCGTGTCGGATCGCTGCTTGACACCTGGACGGATGTCGTTCGACCATGTCAGATCTTTGCCAACGAAGGCGACGTCTTTTTCGTTGCCGAACTTGGAAACAAGAACGGGCGGTTTCCGTGGCAGCCTAAACCCGATCAGCCAACGGGCGGACGCGTGAGCATCTTCGATCCCGATGGCAGGCTGTTAAGTCGCTGGGGCGGAGGATTGGATGCTCGGCAAACAGACGGCTTCTATGCGTGTCATGATATCTGTGTCGATTCGCAGGGAAGTATTTACGTGGGAGAAGTCGCGGTCACTGCGGCAACAGCGGCGGGTGAAGACGCAACCGGACTGCCTACACTGCGAAAGTTCGTTCGAGTCTGACAGGATCCATTACAGCGCCGGCGAAAGACAGGATCGTCAGTTTTCGAACAGCCAATCAATACCGCACGCGAAAATCGTTCTGCTGCGTTTGATCGACGCCGCGCATCAGGTAAACCGTCCTCTGTGACATCACCAGTCGACCGTCCCGTTGAAAACGAGTCGCCTGATCGTGGCGGTACACCGACGTTGTCGGCATGTATCGCAGTGTCATTCCGCGCCGTGGCCTGTCGGAGTGGTTGGCTTCTGAGCCATGGTACAAATACACATCGTGCAGCGAAACCTGACCGGGTTCCAAAACGATGTCCTGCGCATCGGCCTCACGAAACTCTGAGTGGTCAAGTTCCAGATTCAGAGCAAGGCCCTCAGCGTCGTTCTGACTGTGTTTGGCAAGACGTTGTTCGCGATGCGAGCCGGGAATCACTCGGAGGCAGCCGTTTTCCGGAGTTGAAGCGTCTATCGCGATCCACACTGTGCATGTGGCGAGCGGTTCGATGGGCCAGTATTCGCCGTCCTGATGCCAGGGAGTCTTCGTGCCAACTTTTGCTGGCTTGGCGAAGAAACTGCAGTTCCAAAGTGCGATGTTGTCGCCGATGACCTGGGCGACCATATCCAAAATCTCCGGAATACGAGCCACCGTGAGATACCAGGTATCATAAGCCAGCAGGGCCGAACAGTAGTCAGAGAACTCGGGATGCCGAGTCACGAGTCTACTGTGAGCGTCGCGTATATCGGCAAGGACCGAATCCGGCACGCGATAATCAGGCGTCACGAATCCGTCGGAGCGGTACTGAATGATTTGAGAGTCGGTGAGCATCAACGGATGATACTTATTCTCATCCGAATTGGCACTCTCGCAGCTCGTTTGGTCTCAACGCCAGGAAGAGAGTCAGTCCCAGCTTCTGCGATGATTGATTGTTCACTTGCCCTCACGCGTTCAGCCTGTACGAGATAAAAACACGGCGCAATATACAGAGCGTGGCAGTGCAGCCAATCCTGCATCCCGCGTCAGTAAATTTCGCCTCTAACAACTGACCTGCCACGTGGGGAACGGAAGATGCTTGCTCCTGATGTGGTCAGCGTGTGATCATCATCGCAACTGTCAAAGTGCTTTGCGGCAGCAAGCTGTTCAACGGGTCGGTCGAGATAATCAGGATTGATGAAGGCCCAGCAAAACGATCGTCAATCGGCGTAAAGACTGCGGATTCGCGGAATTCCTGAGATACTCTGTTGGCGACACAGCCAAATTTCGATTGTTCAAATCCGACGGCTGAAAATTGAGAATCGGAAATAGGTTTGCGCTGAGCCAAGCGTTCACTGGCATTGCGACCGGCCGTGATGACCTCCCGGAATTGCTGTCGGATCGCATGCGCGCGTGTCTCGACCGGAAAACAGGATGTTGCAAACGTTCTTTCGCAGTTTTCTACAGCTGCCGATCTCAGAGAGTTATTCACCTGAGCTCGCTGTTGACCGAGATATTCGGTGCTTTTGTAAATGCAGGCCAAAAGGAACAGGCAATCGTCGTGCAAACAGTGGCTCGTCATACTGGCCGATCTGAAACTCAGCATACATCAGCCGCTCCGATACT
>CALFOL010000498.1 GCA_937919915.1 uncultured Planctomycetaceae bacterium | reverse complement strand
TCTTCGATCGAAACGCGTGCCCCGCGGCCATAAGTCAGCGTAATACGCTGTAGAAGCCCGGCTTTTCGAATGGCCATGGAAAGCCCTGTGTAAAAGAAACGGTGAATCACCGACGGGGGCTCCCTGGGTGAAGAAAAGCCGGGCTTCTTCCGATCGCCGACTCGTCTTTATTCACTGCCTGAAAAGTTTTCTCAGAACCGGCGTAACAGATGTGTAGGTTGTCCGCTGAGGTGAGTATCAAACAAACGAAACAACGGCCAGCCGGCAAACTGCTGTTTCATTTCACTCACCCTCGCCGGACCTTTTGGAGGTTAGAACAATGTTTAAGAAATTCGTACTGGCCCTCATGCCACTGACTCTGCTCGCTTCTGCTGCTAACGCTGGCGACTACCTGGACCTCGACCTGTCAACCATCACAGCTGCTGACGTCGAAATCGTCGACACCGATCTGGACATTGATCTCGATGCCGCGGGCCCCGAAAATCTGGAAGATGAAGACACTGCTCTGGAAGCTTGCTTCCGACGCTGCGGCTACAACTACCGAAGCTGGGGCTGTGGCTACCGCAACAGCTGCTACAACACTTACTACAACCACTGTCACAGCTACTGCCGACCGCTGTACAGCTACAGAACAATCACATACAGCCCGCCAGTATGCCGAGTCGTGTGTGCTCCGATCTACAGCTACTACTGGGGATGTCGCTAAGAATTAAGTGACACTTCACTCTACTCAACAACCAGAAAGCCCGACCTGCGCGAAGCAGAGTCGGGCTTTTTTATGCGCGCTGTGCGCTACGGAAACCGTGCGGTGTTCAGTCCTCCGCCAGCAATTCGTGCAGCTGCTTCATCGTGCGTGTCAGCATCACTCGCACAGCGGCATCCGACTTGCCGATTGCCTCGGCGATTTCCTTTGATGGTTTGTTCTCAATGTACTTCAGGCGAATCGCCGTCTGTTGATCTTCGCTAAGGCCGGAGATTGCTTCCATCATCCGCCCTTCTTTGGCATTTCGCGAAAACGCGGCGCTGGGTGTGGTCATGCTTTTGACCAGCATGTTGACCAGTCCGACTTCACCGCCACCCGTCGACCGAGCATCCAATGCTCGCTCTTTACCGGCGTCGCGTTTTTGGGCGTCGAAATGATGCCGATGAGCGTCCACGATCTTGCGCTCTGCGACATGGCACAACCAGGAGAACGGTTCTCGTTCGCCCGGGAACTCTGGCGTGATCGACCGAATGGCTTCGGCACTGACATCCTGAAAGATATCCTCGACCTCCACCTTTCGCCGCAAGCCTTCACCGAGCCTGCGGCTGCTGTACATGCAGTTTGCTGCCGGCGGAACGTTGCAGGCTGTTGTGCGAGCATCACGAATGGCCGATCTGAAAGATGGTCGCATTATAGAACAATGCAACACGGATGCACTGAATCACACGGGCGTGCTTTCGGCGGAAAATATTTCGTTGAAGGGTGGTTTGGCGGATAAGTCATGGCCGGAAGTCACGTGTCAATTAGGCATGGAGCTGGCTCAAGCGCTGCACTACGCCCATGGTCAGAACATTCTGCATCGAGACGTGAAGTCGGCGAACGTACTGCTGGCAGCGAACGGCACGGCTAAGCTGGCGGATTTTAATATCAGCTTCAGTTCGGAAGTCGAAGGCGACAGTCCGGAAGCCTCATTCGGCGGCAGCCTGGCATATATGTCGCCAGAACAACTGGAAGCCTGTCATCCGGCGCACGTGACTCAGCCGACAGATCTCGACGCTCGCAGCGACGTGTTTTCGCTGGGCATTTTGCTGTGGGAACTGATGCACGGAAAACGTCCGTACGATGACGAATCGGTCACGGGTGCTTGGAGCGAAATGCTGACCGCGATGGTTGGGCTGCGTCACAATGGCGTTGGTTCGCCGCCATCGAAACCGTAGAAAGCTGTGGAAGAACGACTGCTTTCGATTTTGAAACGGTGCCTGTCGCCGAAACCAGAGGATCGCTTTCAAACGGCCAACGAACTGGCTCGGCAACTGGGACTATGTTTGCAACCGCGAGTCGCCAGGTTGATGCACAACAGTTACAGCGGCTGGCGGTTGAAGGCTGTGCTGTGGCCTCTGGCTGCTTTTTTGCTGGCTGCAATTGGGCCGCATTTACTCGCTGCAGGATTTAACTTCGTCTACAACGATGTCGAAATCAACACAGACCCGGTTCTTAAGCACGTTGCTCCTCAGTTTCAAATGATCGCACTGGCTGTCAATGGAATCGCCTTTCCCATCGGATTCCTGTTCTGTATTTGGTACAGCAAACCTGTGGTTCGTCTGTTGCGTCAGGGAGTTAACACGGCGACAAAGGACAACATAGCGTCTGCCCGTCTGCGCGCGTTTCAGTTGAGTCGATTCGTGACCGTAAGCACCCGCCCACAAATAATCGCACATATCAATTTCAGCTCAGTGTGTAAGGCAACGGCAATTCGCAGGTTGTTATGTGCGAAAACATATAAGCGATTGCTTATTGGGAATCACGGAATGGTTGATCGCCGGCATGATGTATCCGATTGCGCTCAACGTCCTGGCAGAGGGGCTGGCAACGAAGTGGTACTTTCATTTCGTCGGCTCACTGTTGATCTGCGGTCTGGTTGCCGCTGCGTATCCGTTCTTCATGACTGCGACGTTGACGATTAAGTCCTTTCTGCCATCTTTGTTGCAGAGTGACCGACTGCGCGCGGCGGATGTGGCGCAGCTGCACAGGTTGTCAGAACAGTCAACCTGGTCGCTGTACCTGGCGGGTGGTGTCCCGGCCGTGGGCATGATGATTCTGTTGATGACGCAGCAGCAGACGACGACGGAGAATAGTTCCTTTGCGCTGACCGCATTGAGCATCGTCGGAGCGGTCGGGTTTGCGTTGATTCTAAGTCTTTCGAAGTCGCTGCAATCGGACATCGAAGCACTGCTGGAAGCCGCCCGGCTTGTCGGCCAGGACGAAGACTAGAGCAGTTTTCTTATTGTTGTGCACGGTACTCGCTCGCGGGATCAGGCTTTCTTCGATCGCGAAGCGTGCCCCGCGGCCACAAGTCAGCGTGATACGCTGTAGTTATCGTGAAGTTCACTCAAGCCGATTGATTGGCAACGCGATGTTCGCTGAAGTACGCTGTGCAACCACCGTTTTGATTTTTTCGTTGTCATCCTCGCAGGAGTCGAATCATGTTACGCCTGTTTTGCCTTGTCGGTACCCTCACCGTTTTAGCTGCGTTCGCAGAAGCTCAAACAACATCACCCGATGACGGCCAGCTGAGGATCATTTGTTTCGGAGCTCATCCAGACGACGCAGAATACAAAAGCGGTGGCACCGCAGCCTTGTGGGCCGAAGCCGGCCACCACGTAAAGCTTGTGTCAGTGACCAACGGAGACATCGGGCATTGGCAAATGGCGGGTGGTCCACTGGCCAAACGCCGCGCCGCGGAATCCGCGCAGGTTGCAAAACGTCTGGGGGTTACGTCTCAGGTGCTTGATATCCACGACGGTGAATTGCTGCCGACTCTGGAAAACCGCCGCACGATTGTGCGTTTGATTCGCGACTGGAATGCGGACATCGTGATCGCTCATCGTCCATGGGACTATCATCCCGATCATCGGTATGTCGGAGTTCTGGTGCAGGACGCTGCATTCATGGTCACCGTTCCATTCTTCTGCCCGGATTCGCCACCGCTTAAGAAGAACCCTCTGTTTCTGTATTCCAGCGATCGCTTCAAGAAGCCGTACCCGTTTGAACCCGACGTTGCTGTGGCAGTCGACAGCGTTTTCGAAAAGAAGGTTGACGCTTTGATGGCCCTGGAATCTCAAACGTTCGAAGGCGGTGCTCTCGGTTCGGAAGAAAAAACGGCAGCTGCTCCGCCAGCATCATCACCAGAGTTGCGGCGAGCGTGGCTCAGAGAACGGTGGGTGCGTCGTCAGGGTGCCGAAGCAAATAACTACCGTGGAGTGCTCAGCGACTGGTACGGCGAGGAGAAAGGCAAGACGATTCAGTTCGCAGAGGCATTTGAAATCTGCGAATATGGGCGGCAGCCGACCAGGGCTGAAATTCGCAAGCTGTTTCCGTTTCTTCCTGCTGACAGCAGCAAGTAAGCATTCGCTTATATGTTTTCGCACATAATAAGCTGCGAACTATGCCTACCTTACACACTGGGCTGAAACTCATCTGAGCGATTGCTTGTGCGCGGGTGCTTAGTAAATTTTTCGTTCGTTCAACGACCACTTAAGAGGCCGGTTCATGAAGTATCTTGTTGGTTTCGCTATTCTGTTTGCAACATTCAGCACGCATGCCTTTGCGGATGGCAAGGGCGACAACGATCCCGCCAACGTTCGCCGCGTGCCCAAAGATGGTGTCGAAATTCCTGCTGATCGAGAATCGAAGCTGCGGGACGCTTTGAAAGTGCTGCAGCGGAAGATTGTTCAGCTGGAAGCGTCGAACGATGCTGAAACAATAGCTCTGTTGCCGGATGTGACCATCTTCGAACGGGCTGTCCGAGTTGCCCTGGATCACGGTGAGTTCTTTTCCCCGAAGGACATCGACAAAGCCGATCAGCTGCTGGTCGAAGGGATTTCTCGCGCGGATCAACTGTTGGCAGGCAAGGCCGAATGGCCGAATCAAAGCGGATTGGTTGTGCGAGGCTACGTGAGTCGCATTGACCACACGGTTCAGCCTTATGCTCTGGTCGTGCCAGAAACGTACGCGTTCAATCACAGTGTGCCAACGCGTTGCGATCTGTGGTTTCATGGTCGTGGAGAAACCTTGAGCGAAGTGAACTTCATCTGGGGCGGCATGAAGACTGCCGGTCAGTACACGCCGGATCACACGATCATGCTGCATCCGTATGGCCGATATTCGAATGCGTTCAAGTTCGCCGGCGAAGTCGACGTACTGGAAGCTTTGGAAGATGTTCAGCAACGCTACCGAATCGACGAAGACCGCATCAGCGTACGAGGATTCTCAATGGGCGGCGCGGCGTGCTGGCAATTCGCCGTGCACTACGCCGATCGCTGGTTCGCAGCGAATCCCGGCGCTGGATTTTCTGAAACGCCTCAGTTTCTAAAGTCGTTCCAGCAGGAAACACTGAACCCAACGCCATGGGAAAAGTCGCTGTGGAATATGTACGACTGCGACAAGTACGCGTTGAATTTGGCGCATTGCCCAACGATCGCTTACAGCGGTGAGAACGATAGTCAAAAGCAGGCGGCGGATGTGATGGAAGAGGCCTTAAAACGCCGTGGCATGCGTCTTCGGCATGTCATTGGTGCCGATATGGGGCACAAAATCGATGATGCTTCAAAGCAAGTCATCGAGAATGATATGCGGTCACTCGCCGTAAACGGGCGAACCGTACCGATTACGCAATTGAACTTTGAGACATCGACTCTGAAGTACAACCGTTTGCATTGGCTGATCGTCGATGGACTGGAGCAACATTGGAAGCGCGCATACGTTGAGGCTTCGCTCTCGTTCAATGCGAAGCGGTTCGTAAATCCCCCTCGGGTGCGGGTAAAGCCGCATAACGTTTCAGCGTTTACGCTGAAATTTCCTGCGGGAACCTTCTCAAGCCTTGGACAGAGTCTTGATGGGGTTCGTATCGGCCAAACAACATCCAGAGCATATGGGGCAAATGACTTCGAGTGCGACGTGGTGCCATTTACGGATGGCTCCGCTGAGATTCAGGCTCATCGCGACCAGAACGGTGTGTGGAAGCAAGGGCCTCCCGAATCGGGACTTCGCAAGGTTCATGGACTCCAGGGCCCCATCGACGATGCCTTCATGGATTCCTTCGTTTTCGTTCGTCCAACGGGCACCGCTGCAAACGAAGCCGCCGGAGAATGGGCGGCCAGCGAACTCGAAAGAGCCATCGAACACTGGCGACGACACTTTCGAGGTGACGCTCGTGTTGTTAACGATACCGATGTCACCGAGGAAATGATTCAGTCCGCCAACCTGGTGTTGTGGGGCGATCCTTCGTCCAACAGCGTCATGGCCAAGGTTGCCGAGAAGCTGCCTGTTAAGTGGACGGAAAAGCAGATCGTTGTCGGGGATAAGACGTATGATGCCGCTCATCATGCTCCGATTCTGATCTATCCCAATCCCTTGAATCCGGATCGGTACGTCGTCTTCAACAGCAGCTTCACATTTCGAGAATACGCGTATCTGAACAACGCTCGACAGGTACCCATGCTGCCGGACTGGGCAGTAATCGATCTGCGAACACCGCCGGGCAACGTGTGGCCAGGCAAGGTCGCCGCAGCGGACTTCTTCGACGAGCAATGGCAGTTGAAGACCGCTGTCAAGTAGTCGGAGCAGTGAACGAAGTTGCGCGGACGACTGACCACGAATAGACACAGTTCGGATTCGCGTGATTCGTGGAAAAAAACAGTCTTGCGGCGCCGTTCTCTGAACGACATCAAGTTCGCTGGTAACTACTCAGCTTCGCTGAATAGTTCCAGCAAAGTCGGTGATTTTCCGAATGC
>CALFOL010000497.1 GCA_937919915.1 uncultured Planctomycetaceae bacterium | reverse complement strand
CTTACACACTGAGCGGAAATTGATATGTGCGATTATTTGTGGGCGGGTGCTTATGTGTTTGGCGTTTCGTCAACTGTGAGAAGTCGGCGGCGGTGCGTGTGGCGGATCCGGAGTGGCAGCAGTCCATCCACACGGAGATATGCGGACCATTCTTCGCTGTTTCCGCCAACAGAATAGGCAGTTCTTTGTCGGCGAGGTCATAATTATTACCGTTGCGACTGTCGTGCAGCACCAATCCTTCATCCCAGCCGCTGGGATTGAAACTGCTGAATTCCGGAGCTGATTTCCACTGCGCTCCGTGCCCGGCGTACTGAAACAGAGCGACATCACCAGCTTGGGCTTTGCCCAGATGATCACGGAACTCACGGATCACGTTTTCCCGATTCGCGTCCGAATCCAGCAACTCCACGATGTGTGCAGAGTCACCGAACGTATCACGCAGATAACCCCTGACGTTTCCGACATCGTTTACGCATCCCGCCAGGTCGGTAATGTGCGACGGGTAATTATTGATTCCAACCAGTAGCGCGTAGATGCTCTGAGCCATATCGGATCCCGAACTTTCCTGGACTCTGTAGCCATGCGCAACATTCTCGCAGCATTGGCTTAAGGGCCGGCCCGCTCACGACGGTACCCTGCGACTGAGACATTGTAAACTGACACCAGCACTATGCTGTACATCTGTCACCCCTCGATTGCTTCTCATTCAAAATCGTGTTTCCGCAGCACCCGGCGCAATGCCCCGAAGGTCTTCCCTCAACTGACATGCCGCGCGAACCACTTCGCGGAACGTGGTCAGGTCAGAATGGGCCCATTCCACAAGTTCGTGCGGAATGCGTCCAGGAAACCGGAACGTTGTGCGAACGGCTTGCTGTTGCCTGGAGTCACGTCCACAATGGATCTCCGCCTGAGCGGTTTCTCAGGAATTGTTCTCTTCGAAAAGGTTTCACTGTGGTTTCGGCTGAGCCGGTAATTCAGGTCAAGTATCTGAAGAAGACCTATCGAGAGGGTGTTATTCGAAGACGCACGGTGAACGCGCTCGCTGGCGTTTCCCTCGAAGTTCCCCGAGGACAGATCTACGGGTTGCTCGGGCCGAATGGTGCGGGCAAGACCACGCTGATCAAGATCCTGCTGGGAATTGTCCGGAAGACAGCCGGTGACGCCACAGTACTCGGCGTGCCCGCGGGGGACGTTTCTGCCCGCCGCCGTATCGGATACCTGCCTGAGAACCATCGCATTCCACGTCACCTGACTGGCCGCACGGCTCTTGAATACTACGGATGCCTCAGCGGTTTGTCGGTGGGCGAAGTGCGCCGTCGATCTCCGGAACTACTGGATCGCGTGGGACTGAAAGGCCGCGAACGGGATCGAGTCAGCGGCTATTCGAAAGGCATGCAGCAGCGTTTAGGTTTGGCTCAGGCGATGCTGCATAAGCCGGAATTGATCATTCTGGATGAGCCGACCGATGGCGTCGACCCGGTCGGCCGAAAGCAGATCCGTGAAGTGCTGAAGGGGCTTGCCGATGAAGGCACCAGCATCTTTTTAAACAGTCATCTGCTGCAGGAAATTGAATTGATATGTGAAAGCGTCGCCATTCTCAGCCACGGCGCTGTTCGCAAAACCGGCAGCGTCAAAGAACTCACGGCTGCGATCGCCGAGTCACCGATGGTCTTTCGAATTGCCTCCGATCCGTCAACCGCGGAAAACTGCTTTACTGGCACCTCAGGCATGAACATCGTTCAGTCTGGCCCCGGGGTGCTTGATGTCTCAGTGAGTGTGCCTGACCAATCCGACGTTGACCGTCTGGTTGATTCTCTGCGACGACAAAACATCAGTCTACTCAGTATGAAGCGCAAAGATCTGACGCTGGAAGACGCGTTCCTGGAAATTGTTAGGGAGGCCGAATAATGGGAGCCTATTTTGCCATCCTGAAAGACTCGTTCCGCGAAGCACTGGCATCACGCGTGCTGCTGATTTCACTGGCGGGAATTGTCGTTGTGCTGCTGTTATTGTCCCCGTTCGGATTAAGTACCGAGACGGCAACCGAGCTGCGTCGCAGCGAGTTGGCACGCCCTGAACGCTTATTGCAGAAACTGGTCACCGCAGCAGACGAAATCGAGCCACAGCAGACGCCACAGTCGCATATCTGGTCGCTGCTGGATAACACTCAGCGCGACCGCGTCCGGAAGCTGCTGAATCCGGATCCGAATTCGGACGAGCAGTCCAGCCGCGGGCGTGGTGGTCCAGAGGGGAATCCCCTGAAGCGGCAGGTCGTCGAACATATGAATGGCCTGTTGACACGCGAAGATTTCTACGACGTTGAAAGCTGGACCGGCATCCGACTGTCGGACGAAACGACAGAACTGATCGACCGCGCCGAACTCAGCCCCCATGAATTAAGGCGTCGCAATTTGCTTTTGTTGTTGGCCGCTTTTCCACGCGACATTGTCGTCACTGACAGCAACGCGATCTCATTGAATTACGGTACCGCAACAGTTGTCGGTCCGATCCCGCTGACTCGCGAACAGTTCGAACCGATTTTCCAGAGAATCGTCGTCGCCGTCGTGGGGATCTTCCTGGGATTCATCGGCGTGCTGGGCACGTTGCTGGTCACGGCGGGAATTATTCCACGCACGTTCGAACCAGGGGAAATTTCCTTGCTGCTTAGCAAACCTGTGCGGCGCAGTTGGCTGTTCGTGACAAAAGTTTTGGGCGGCTGTATTTTTACGCTGCTGTACGCCACCGTCCTTGTGGTTGGCATCTGGCTGATCCTTGGACTGCGAATGGGTGCGTGGCAGCCGCAGCTATTGTGGTGCATCCCCGTCTATGTGTTCCTGTTCCTGATCTATTACTCGGTGTCCGCCGTCGCTGGGGCCATCTGGAGGAACTCGATCGTCGCTTTGACGCTGGTGGTTTTGTTTTGGCTGGGATTAACGGTCATCGGAGTAACTCACAATGCGCTGCAAACCAATCTTATTAGTCAACGTGGCATTAAAGAGATTACGGTCGTTGGATCCGATGTGTTCGTGGTCAATGGCGAACAAAAGACGTTTGTGTGGGATGCCGGCGCGAATGCGTGGGAAGAAACCTTCGAAGAACCGCCAAACCAAATGTCTGGTTTCGCACGACGATTTCTGGCTTCCAGTATGCGGTTTATACCGGTGTACGATGCGGCCAACGATCGTTTACTGGCGTTGCAAACCGGGCAGTCACGGTTCGGTGGAATGGGATCTCCGGAATTGGTTGCAGGCCCGTCCGCTAACGACTGGGAACGTGCGTCTTTGGGGCGCGTGCCCGATGTCGCGACCACAATTCTGATCGGCAACGATGGTCGGGTGCTTTTGCCAGCAGGGGATAAGATCTTCGAATATGCTGGCCAGTCGGAAGGCCGTCCACCCGCCGGAAGCCTGTTGGGGAATTTGACGGGTGGATTATTAGGAGGCGGCAATAAGGCATTTCGCGAAGTTCAGCCTCGGGCCATGCCGGATCTCGGAGAAAACTCCGCCGCGGCTTTGAACATCCTCAACAACGATCTGCTGCTGTTCGGAAACGGACAGCTGCACCGTCTGCAGTCGACGCCAGATGGCAAATATACGCTAACCAGCTCGCGAGATTTCGCAGCGGGCAAATCCGGTGTTGTGGCAGTCAGCGGCAAACACGCCGTGCTCGGCCTTGCAGATGGTCGCATCCTGGTGCTTGATTCGACGACTCTGGAAACCGTTCTTGAATTACAGTTAGACGAAGGCGTACTGCCGCGAGTCTGCTCAGCCGCGGCGGATGGTTCCAGTCTGTCGGTGTTGACTCATGCAGAAACAGTTTTAATCTTCGATGGTGCAACCGGACAGCCGCTGACATGGAAGCCGCCTGAAAACGGTATCTGTTCGGCAATCGCTTACGGCCCCGATGGAAAACTGCTGGTTTCTGACGGACGTCTGGCGATTCGTGAATACGATATCAATTCTGGTGAACAAACAAACGAGTGGGCTCAGCCAACAACCTGGGTGTATCAGTTTTACGACTACATCATTCAGCCAGTATGGAACGTGCTGCCGAAGCCATCTCAGCTGGACGAATTCGTGCAGTACTTGATGAGCGGTGAAAAGTCCGTATTGGTGAACGAAGCCAACGGACCGCCTGGGTTAGTCGATCGCAACAGCCTGCAACAGGAACGCAAGACGTTCAATCCCTATCAGGTGATCGGAGACAACGCGATCTTTGTGGTGGTGATGCTGACAGTAGGTTGCCTGTATGTGTCGCGGAAGGACTATTAACGTTGGTGATGCCGTCGCTGGGTGTCGCTACTGCTGCGTCATAGCAATTCCCGCGACGACAGCGACACCAATCACCACGGCAAACAGAATCTTCCACACGCTGTACGGCCGTTCGCCCTGAACTTCGCCCGTGGCCGCGTTGATGAACACCTGAAAGGTCTTGCCGTTGTAGCGATAGGCCATCAACCATGCCGGCAACAGCAAGTGTTTGAAAGTAATGGCTTCGTAGCGACTGGTCAGCGAATGAACCTGCTGAGCATCACCGCCGATTCGCTGGCAAACTTCAGAATGTAACGAGCCATCGATTCGCCCTTTGGCTTCCTGAAAGCAGACGTCCAGCTCGATGTCGTAGGTCCGTGCCAGATAGCCCGCCAGCATCTGTTGATTGAATGGCACCACCTTCAACAGGGGCCAGGGTTCCAGTGCCAGCATGAACTTGCGATTCAATCCCGTGTTGGCCAGCACCAGGACGTCGTCAAGGAATCGTTGAAATCGACCGCTGGCGGGGTACCAGCGAGTTCTCATTTCTCGGCGTCGATTCTTGCCGCTGCCGACCGTCACCCAATAATGCTCACCACGCTGACCTGTGTAGGCCGTGTAGGTCATGGAGTCGATCGTGAAGTATGACAGGTAAATGCCGTTGAACTTTCCCTCCGCCCCCTGCTTGCGAAACCGATTCGGTGCAAACCAGCGAGAGTCAACCCATTGAGAAAGGTTCTTTCGCGCGTGTTCGTGGTCGATCTGAAATGGCAGGACTCCGTCGACCGGAATACGGTGCTCAGCGCACTTATGAGCATTCTCCAGCTGCATTGGAGAACCGCAATACGGGCAATGCTGACTTGTCAGGGTTCCGATGAACTCCACATTACCGCCACAGGAATCACACCGCAGCTCGTTACGCGTTGTGCTGTCACCAGCGTGATCAATGTCACTTGCGTCCAGCTTTCGTTGAGCCTCTTCTCCGTGCCATTCGCGGAGGCGATGCAGCGCGGCTTCATAATCACGTTCGACGACTGCGGCATCGAAATCCAGTTCGATCTCACGAATGTGACCGCAATACTTGCACTTCAGCGCCTGGTCACCAATGTGAAATTCCAGATCCGCGCCGCAACTGTCGCAGGGGAAAATCCGTCCTGCACCGGCATCGAAGGTTTGTCCCAGGGACGACGTGCTGGCGTCGCTCAAACGCAGATTGAGCGGCCCGTCAGGGTCCCCGGGCCGACCATGCGGAAGCGGCGGGGGACCATGGCGATCATCAAGTTCTGACCTTGAGTCAGTCATTGTAGTTGAGACTTAAGTGACTCGTCGAGAAAGCCGGGTGATGCGGACCGTCGTGATCCTTCTGCGTCTACAGCGTATTAAGCTGACTTGTGGCTGCGGCAAACGGTTTTCGACAGCAAATCGCCTGCTCCCACGAGCCCGACGCAACCACATGTTTACGTAAACTGCTCTAACCTGCTGGCGGAGGAGGAGGCGGGACGGCGCCGAAGGAACCGCTGAGTTGCGTGACCTGACCAGCTGCCGTCCAACCGGACATGCCGACCGTCCACACAAGAGTTTCTGCCGTGACTTCTCTGGCGGCGATGCCAGCAGTCAGTTGCTCCAGGCTGAACGGCCCCTGCATCTGACCGTTCACGGTAATGTGCCACGCCGCTGGTGGCGGTGGAGGTGGAGGAGGTGGCGGTGGAGGTGGAGGAGGAGGAGGAGGTGGAGGTGGAGGAGGAGGAGGAGGAGGAGCCATTCCAGGAGCACCGCCGAATCCGGGTTGCATCATTCTTCCAGCCATTGCCATACCAAGCCCCAGGCCCAGACCATCGGCCGCTCCGCCGCCGCCACCAGGGTTCTGTGCAGCCGCCGTCATCGCCTGCCCCATTTGATACTGCTGGAACTTATTCATGTCGCCGATGCTTGTTCGAGTATCCAGTGCTTTCTCGACGGCTTCCGGCAGCGAAACATTCACGATGTACAGCTGTGGGATTTCCAGCCCATACTCATCGTCAATTCGCGATTGCACCGCCAGTCGCAGGGTTTCGCCAAATTCCTGGTACTTGCTGGCCAGGTCCAGAGCAGCGACGTTGGCATTACCGAGCACGTCGGCAAACGTGCTGATGATGATCGAACGCAGCAGTTCCGTAACTTCTTCGGCGTTGACAACTTTGTCGGTACCGACGAGTTCTTCCAGCAGAGCTCGCGGACTTACGACCTTCAAAGCA
>CALFOL010000496.1 GCA_937919915.1 uncultured Planctomycetaceae bacterium | reverse complement strand
ATCAGGCTGCTCTACTGAACCGATCGTTGGACGATTTCACAATGTGCTCTCAAGGTGATTGTTGGTTGTAAGGCCGTGTCGCAGATGAAACCGTCGCTATCCGGCGATGACTGCAAGGCAGTGTGCGAAAGATTACGGAAAGCACTTTCATGATTGACATGCCCGGACGATAGCTGGCAATCAAGGACTTTTGCGAGCAGGTGAGGCAACGCCATACCGAGAAATCCATGCCTCCGAAATCGCAGCCACGGGCAACTTAGACGAACGTCACATATGGCGTGCTTCCCGATTTGCACGTTGCGAATAGTCTGGATTCTTCGTCGCGCTCTGAACGCTGCCGCGAAGTCCTCGGTCACGTGCGAATTTATCCGGCGGAAGTCGGGAGAAATTTCAGAAATCGCACGGTGCGACAGCCATGCGATCGACCGTTTTTACTCTGCCGTGATTGCTCCCGGCTTTTTCGAATTCGAACGTGTTGTTGGAACTTCGTGGCGGGGAAAACACAGAGGAGAATCAACATTGAGTATTCAACTTTCATGCGAAGGCGCGGCAAACGAAGAGCTGCGTCAAAAGGCACACAACTGGTGGCAGGAGGCCGCCAAAAAGAACGACGTCAATCTTGACGGATTCGATCCATACGCCCCCCTGGAGAGACGCCTTGCCTGGGCGCTTGCCGTAGGCCTGCTGATCGCCGCGATCTACACTCGATTCAGCAGTAAACGGCAGCATTCGACGGACGATCAAGTACGTGAGTGTATTCAGTCGGCGGCGAAAAATGGAATGTACGTTCCGCCGGAACTGATCAGCGTTGACGAGGCCGTGAAGGGCAGTCGAATTCGCCGTCACGGCCTCAATCGGCTAAGGGGAATCCTTGCGAAAAAAAGGGCAACGGTACTGCTGGTCTTCAAAGCCAGCCGATTGTTTCGTTCTGCGACCAAAGGCTATCAACTGATTCAGGAGGAGGTTGTCGAAGAAGGTCTGCGGGCCATGAGTGTTTCTCAGGGCATCGACACCAACGACAAAAAGACCTGGAAACTGCAGCTTCAGATTCACGGAGTCCTAGATGAGCTGCTCCTTGAGGGCATCGCGGACCATGTTAGGTCCGGTCTCACGGGGCTGCATCTCACAGGGTGGACCACCGGTGCAATCGGAGTCGGATATCGACGAAAGGAGATGCCGCATTTGCCAACGACAAATCGGGGTCTGGTACGAACAGTTCCGGAAGTTGATCCCGATGCGGCGGAGCTGATCCGGAAACATGCCCAGCTTCTTTTGCGTGGCATGCCTTTGTAGGAGGGCTGGCGTCGCTGGCTTGCTGCTGATGGTCCGTGTGATCCTCGATCGACGATCGGAAGGATGACTTACAACGCCTACCGGAGGTTATGGAGCAATGTTCGACTGATCGGGCGTTGGGAATTTGGCCGTAAACGAAATCAGTTCTCGACGAAGCTGGACTACGTCAGACAAATCGACCAGGCGGACAAGGATGTCACGACCACGCAGTGTGAGGAACTGCGAATCCTCGACGACAACACTTTTCTGCAGCTGCAGCAGATGCTGGGAAGCTTAAAAACGGGGCCTCGCGGTCCAAGAAAATCCAGGCCATTGCGTCTATGGGATCTTGTGACCGAGTTTTTTTTCTGCGCCGCCTGCAGTACGCCTGAAGCTCCGATTCGCTTCTATCAAACTGGAGCCAATGGAACGGGTATGCAGTGTAAAAACGGCGACCTCTGTTCGTGCAAGACCGCCGTCAACCGTGAAGAAGCGGTGCGCGCCGTGTGCGACCAACTCGCGGGAATGATTTCACGGGACGGCGACCTCATTGAATCTGTGATCTGTCGCAGTCGTGAGCTCGATACCCAGGGAGACGATGGCCTGCGGGCTGAGATCGCAGCATTGAAGAGTTCCGTTGCGAAAATCAGTCGCCGGATTGATGGACTTTACGAACTCGCTGGCGAAGGTTCCGATGAAGATCGCAAAGAGGTGCAGGCCAAAATTCGGTCCGCGCAGTCTGAGCGATCTGCAGCGCAACTTGAAGTGTCGCGTCAACAAAATATTCTGGACGGCTCGTCAGCAACTCTCACATCGGACGATGTCCGTCAGGCGTTGTCTCAGGCGTCGACGCTGCTGCAGGAGGCCGCCGCCGGAAAATTGAATGACGACGGAGTTTATCAGGCTCTGTCTATCTTCCGTCGGCTGACAGGAGACTGTGTTATCGTCCATGTGGAGCAACGTGTTGGTCGAAAACGGACAAATGTGCGTGGTGTGTTCAAGGTTCAGCTGCTGTATGGTGCGAAGCCTGATCCATCAACCGTCGAAACGGCTGAGCTCCCCATTCAGGAAGCTTCGGTGTGGCTGCGGAAACCACCGCGAGTCGACGCACTCGCAGAACGGGTCCATGAGCTGATTGATGTTCAGAAGTTGAGTCTTCGTGCAGCAGCGGACTTACTTCAAAGTGAAGGCCTCAAAATCAATTCCGGAAACCTGTGGTACAGCTATCAGCGGTACTACGAGATGCTGGGACAGGAACCGCCAAAGCTCGTATACAACAACGGACATCGACGAAAGACACTCTGACCCGAGCGCTCAAAGTGTTTTCGACAGTTTCCATCGGCCCCGTCAACAATGACGGGGCTTTCTTTATGCGCTGCACTGGACCGCTGAAATTCACACAGACAAACGTGGCGACGTCAATTCGTAAACTGTTTTAACAATTCTGAAGCAAGGGAAACGGATGGAGGAATCATCACATACACCGGACTCACGACGACACCATTCAACAAAAACAAATGCCCGTCTCGAACTCTTACATGCCAGCCGGAAACGGCTGATCGATGATCTGGCTGTCCTCGTGGTTCGCGACCATCGCCATCGGAAACTGTCCGATGATCCTTCCACGGAAAAATAAAATCGACGGAATCCCCCTCCCCGGAAAGGAGACAAAATTGACCAATGTCCTGCTGACTCTGATTTCGATCGCGCTGGTCATCGCTGTATTGACGCTCGTCAAAGAACATCGATTGCGGATCGGACTTCAGAACATTCTCACTCGCCTGTTGAAAAGATGGAGGTCCTATGAAACAACTCACGTCGACGATCACGCTGATCGTCGCCATGCTGACGATGATAATTGTCGGCTGTAACTCTGATAAACGTCTGGCCGAAATGGCCGAACGGAATATGGAACGGCAGGCTGCACAGAATCGGCAGGTTGCTGAGATGCAAAAGGAAGTTGCGGAAGGTTCGCGACTGCTCGTAGAAGCTGAAGCTGAGGCAAGAAAGGAGACTCTTGCCATCCAACGGGAATTGCAGGCTGAGTCTGCCGAGATTGGTCACCAGCGAGACTCGCTGGAGGACGATCGTCGCCGCTTCGCTTCACAGCGACACTCTGATCCGATCATTGCTGCCGCAATTTCGACCTCGGGAGTGTTGCTGGCCTGCGCGTTGCCGCTCGTCATCTGCTGGTTGCTACTGCGATTCGGCAACACGCCAGCCGACGATCAACTGCTCAACGAAATTCTGCTGGAAGATCTCGTCGCAGAAACACCACGATTGCTGCCGTCAAGAGTCGGCGTTCGATCTCTCCCGCAATCAGAATCGGCTGAGGCGTCGACACGCTCAGAAACAGGGGATGGCAACGCAGAACGTGAAAGATGATCACTCTCTTTTCCTTATGAAGGACCGTTTAAACATGTCACACATTGTCACCATCAACACGGAGATCCGCGATGCCGACGCCCTGCGGCTCGCTTGCAGAAGGCTCGATCTTTCTGCCCCCGTCCATCGCACGGCAAAACTGTTCACGACAGACGCCACTGGTTACTGCGTGCAGTTGCCTGACTGGCGGTACCCCGTCGTCTGCGACGTCGATGACGGTGCACTGCACTACGACAATTATGCAGGTCGCTGGGGCCATCAGCGCGAACTGGACGGGCTGATGCAGTCGTATGCCATCGAAAAAACGAAACTCGAATCGCGACAACAGGGACACACTGTGGTGGAACAATCACTGAACGATGGTTCCGTCAAACTCACGATCTCAGTCGGAGGTGCAGCATGAACGCGTCGCAAAAACGGATCGAAATTATTGTCTCTGCTACTGGTGAGTCCACCGTCCAGACACTGGGGTTTTCCGGGAACACCTGTCGCTCTGCGTCGCAGTTTCTTGAAGCCGCATTGGGAAGAAAGTCGGCGGAAAAACTAACACCTGAATTTCACCAATGCGGCATCGAACAACAACAGAATCTGAAGCAGGAGGGATAGCCATCGCACGACTGGTAAATCACATAACAGAAACGAGCGCGACGAGCACCGTCCGGCTTCTTGTGGTGGTTGAAGGAATCAATGATATCGATTTCCTGCGACGGGTGTCGCGAATCCTGCATCGAAATGATGCTGCTCTGCCGGACCTGGCCGACATGGAATCGACGGGAACAGTGATTTTCATTCCCTTCGGCGGCAGCCACATTGACGTTTGGTCCGAACGCCTGGCTCCGTTGCAAATCCCGGAATTCCATCTCTACGATCACGAACTGCCTCCGGAAACGGAGCAACGATACCTGGCTGCGGAACGGGTCAATCAGCGTGCCGGATGCCGCGCCGTTGTGACCGGTAAACGAAGTCTGGAAAACTATCTTCATCCGGCAGCCATCGCAGAGGTCGCTGGAATCGATCTGCAGGTTGACGACTTCAGCAACGTAGCTGAGACAGCCGCGAGAGAACTGCATCAACTGGGATTAGACGACCGTCCGTGGGCAACGATATCACGACGCGCCCGCAGTCGGATGTCGCAGCGGGCGAAACGCTGGTTGAATACCCGGGCCGTGGAACGGATGACGGTGGAGTATCTGCGGGAACAAGACAGCGCCGGAGAAGTAACGTCGTGGTTTTTGCTCATTAACGACCTTTTGAACGGATGTGGCAATCTGTCGCATCATCACTCGAACTGAACAGAAAGGAACACAGAATGACGTTAACGATTCAAGTGGCGGAACATGTGCGAGCGTGCTTCGCGGGAATCTGGATTCAGAGTTATGAACACGAAGACGCACTCGTGGAGATCGCTCGGCTGTGCAGCAATGAAGGTTGGAAGCTGGCGACATGGGATATAGATCAGGGACTTTCCGTCGGGCCTGGTTCGACGTCGTCAACCGGCGACTCGGCAGGCACTGATCCGCTGGCGGCTGTGCGAGCCATTCGTTCGTTCGCTGCGGACGACACGGCGGCGCTGGTCGTGCTGACCAATTTTCATCGGTTTCTGAACTCTGCGGAAATCATGCAGGCTGTGACGCGGCAGGTTACTGCAGGTAAGCACAACCGGACAATTCTTGTCGTGCTTTCGCCCGTGGTGCAGATTCCTGTCGAACTTGAGAAGCTATTCGTGGTACTGGAACATCCACTTCCTACGCGAGAGCAGCTTCAGGAAATCGCACTTGGTATCGCGACGGAAGACGATGAGTTACTTGATGCATCAGAACTGTCCAGCGTCCTTGATTCAGCGGCCGGGTTGACACGGCTGGAAGCAGAAAACGCTTTTAGCCTCAGCATCGTCAGGCATGATCGACTTGAGTCGTCGACAGTCCGGGAACTTAAAGCGGGCATGCTCAAGAAGTCCGGCCTGTTGAGACTTTATCATGGAACTGAGGATTTTGATGCGTTGGGAGGACTCAACAGTTTGAAGGCATTCTGTCGACGTTCGTTGATGCAGCCAGTACGCGACAATCCGCTCAAACAACCGCGAGGAGTGTTGTTGCTGGGCGTTCCGGGAACCGGAAAATCGGCGTTTGCAAAGGCCCTCGGGAAAGAGACAGGGCGACCGACACTCGTATTGGATATTGGGACGCTGATGGGCAGCCTTGTCGGAGAAACGGAATCCAACGTTCGCCGCGCTCTACAGATCGCGGATGTCATGTCACCCTGTATCCTGTTTGTTGATGAGTTGGAAAAAGCAGTCAGCGGCGCCAGCTCAGGGAAGTCTGATTCCGGCGTGTCATCGCGTTTACTGGGCACACTTTTGTCATGGCTCAGTGATCACGAATCTGACGTGTATCTGATTGCCACCTGCAACGACATTTCGCGACTGCCGCCGGAACTCACTCGTGCCGAACGCCTGGACGGCATCATGTTTCTGGACCTTCCTGGCCGTGAGCAGAAGGATCTGATCTGGGCCCAATATCTGCGACTCTTCGATCTCGACGTGGATCAGGACCGACCTGCCGATGAGGACTGGACGGGAGCGGAAGTGCGCAGCTGCTGTCGACTTTCGGCATTGCTGGATATTCCCCTGACTCATGCTGCGCTGAACGTTGTGCCGGTTGCCGTCACGGCCAATGAGACGATCAATAACCTGCGAAGCTGGGCCAGTGGTCGATGTCTGGATGCAGAGCACGGAGGCATCTACCAATTCGCTTCCCCGAAGGGTCGTTCGCGGCGCAAGGTGTCGCGAGGACCTTTGATGAACTGAGTTCTTCCGAAAAGAGAACACT
>CALFOL010000495.1 GCA_937919915.1 uncultured Planctomycetaceae bacterium | reverse complement strand
TTTCTGGTCGTCGTTTCTTTTGCAAAACGGGCAGCCCGCGTGAGCTTGTGCTCAACGGCTGCCACATTTGATCCGTTTGTGAGACACACTATGGCCGAGGTGTGAACTGTTTTCGCCGGAGGCACCTGGATTTTCTGGAAAACGCTATAGTGGCCACGGCGGTAGGATCGTAGACCCGTTGCATGGGGAGGCAACGTCGCAGTGGTTTATCGCATGGTTTGCCTGCAGATTTTGATCAGCATGATCCGAGTATGGTATTCTACGTCCATTGGACGCTGCGGCCTGTGTTTTTCCTACCTGCATTTGGCCACTCGTACCGTCACTGAGACCAGCTCGGCCTGAGAATCCGCTGGTTCAAAGTGGGAAACGCTGCGTCAGATTGGCATTCAACGCAAAAACTTGTTACGCTCCCCGCCCTTCAGCAGGGAGCTTTCTGCGCACCTGTGCGGTCGCAGCCTGCTAAACTCTGGCCCGGAAACCACGGAAACGCGATAATAATGGCAAAAAGCCGACTCAGTATGCGACGAGAAGTCGAAGCCGCAGAGGCTCTCGAAGAAGCTCCGGCAAAGAAGAAGGTCGCCAAAACCAAGACCACCAAGACCACCAAGGCCAAGGCCCCGAAGAAGGCCACAGGCACGAAAAAGAAGGCTGCCCCGCGCCCCCGGAAGAAGAAATCCGAGATGCCGGCTCGTCGGCGCCTTGTGTGGGTTGTCTACAGCAGCACGATGCGCGAAGAAGGTCGCTTTCTTTACCACGAACGTGATAAGGCCGAAGAGCGGCTGAACTCGTTGCTGTCCAAGGGCAAACGACGCTACTTTATTCAGCCCATCAAAGAGGCGCTGGATTCAGAAGGCCAGCCAATGGTGCCCGACGAAGAGCGTTCCAAGAAGATGGACATCAAGGAGGATCCTGAAACCGAGGAAGTTGAAGTTGACGCCGACGCAGACGCGGAGGTCGAAGTTCCTGATGAGGTCGGCGACATGGTTCCTGAAACTAGTGACGACGACTAGTTTCGCGAAGACAATCTTTTTTACAGGACGGACCAAAAGTCCGTCCTGTAATCTTGCGCGGTTTCTCATCGAACAACCTGGCACGCCGTTCGTTTTGCGCAGGAGCCTGGATTGTGGAATAACTGTCGCCGGGAGCCGCGGTGGAGCTATTGATTCAGCCGCAGTACGGTTTGTCGCTGCATAAAGACGATCAGTTGCTGGCTGTTGTCCGGGTCTGCAATGACAGACTCCAGCTGCCAGCCCCGTTTGCCAAAGTCCTGTAGCGAGCTGCCCAGGAACATCCCCTTTTGGGAGTCTTTCTCCATATACACCGTGCGGTATTCCATCTGCGGTGGAATCACCATATCGAACAGGAATCGGGTGAACAATTCGGCTGACCAGATTGTCAGGATCAACAGGAAAAGTTGTTTGTAACTCATTGCTCGGGGCTCCGACATTTCTGCGTCCTGTAGTCGAGATCATACATGACTCTGAACTGAGATGGCGGTTTTAGGACAATCCGGTCTCCCTGAGAATACGATTCCTCGTCCTCAACCCATGCAACCAGGGGAATCTCAGGATTCGGATGCTCACGACACCTTAGCAGCCGACGTGACTTTTCTAACTTACCATCCAACAGCAATTTGCATCGCAACCGCTGTCGCATAAACTCCGTTCCGAACGCCACGGGTGTTTCCCGTCGAGGTCGGTGACGCGTTCGTTGCACGCAAACCTCACTGTCCACATCCGGCTGGTACAGGCGATCCTCTCAGAAACCACGCTGACCGCCCTGAAACCGTACTTTAAATTAATATCACACATCGAATCAAACATGCCTCGTTACGAATTCAAACGCATCGAAACTCACTGGCAGGAACACTGGGAGCAACACGACACGTTTCGGGCAGAAGCTCCGTCTTCCGGCAAACAAAAGATGTACGTGCTGGACATGTTCCCGTACCCATCAGGCAGCGGACTGCACGTTGGGCATCCGGAAGGTTACACGGCCACCGACATCGTCTGTCGTTTTGCCCGTATGAATAACAAAAACGTGCTGCATCCGATGGGCTGGGACTCATTCGGCCTGCCAGCGGAAGAGCATGCCGTAAAGACGGGAACTCATCCGCGCGAAACAACAGAAAAGAACATCGCCACGTTCAAGCGTCAGCTAAAGATGCTTGGCTTTAGTTACGACTGGTCACGCGAACTTGCCACGACGGATCCCGAATACTACCGCTGGACGCAGTGGATCTTTCTGCAGCTGTTCGACACGTGGTACGACGCCAATCTGGAATGGACCGGACAGGACGGCAGAGTTCGCACAGGCAAAGGCCGCCCGATTGCCGAGCTGCCCGTTCCCGCCAACATCACGGCCACTGGCAACGAAGCCGTTCGTCGTTATCAGGACAAGCATCGTCTGGCGTATCTGTCGGAAGCTCCCGTGAACTGGTGTCCGGCTTTGGGAACGGTCCTGGCGAATGAAGAAATCATCGATGGAAAAAGCGAACGAGGCGGACATCCCGTCGAACGCGTCGCGCTGAAACAGTGGATGCTGCGAATTACGTCCTACGCGGATCGTCTGGCAAGCGAACTGGATGAACTCGACTGGCCGGAATCCATCAAGCTGCTGCAACGCAACTGGATTGGTCGCAGTACGGGTGCTGAAGTCGATTTCTTTGTGGGTGATGATTCCGACACCTTGTTCGAAGACTGGAAGGCGTCACGCGCAGTGAGCGGCTGGCCTGCAGAACCAGCGGCGGATGTGCTGCGAGTTTATACAACGCGGCCGGACACGCTGTATGGGGCAACCTACATGGTGATTGCTCCGGAACATCCGTTCGTCGATCGCCTGACCACAGCGGAACAGAAAACCGCCGTGCAGGACTACCGTCACAAGGCTTCGATGAAGAGTGATCTCGATCGCACCGAACTGGCCAAAGAAAAGAGCGGCGTCTTTACGGGTTCATACGCCACGAACCCGATCAATGGCGAACCGATTCCGATCTGGGTCGCAGACTACGTACTGATCAGTTACGGCACTGGAGCCATCATGGCCGTGCCCGCGCATGACCTGCGCGACTTCGAATTTGCCGTCACGTTTGGTATTCCGATTCTGCAGGTGGTTGAACCACCATCTGATTGGGTGCCCTCCAAAGACGAGACTGCTTTGGCGACGGACATCAACGGAGAACAGCTGACTCCGTTTTCGGGCAAAGGACGTGTTATCAATTCCGGGGAGCACAACGGCACAGCCACCGATGATTTTAGATCTCAGATTTCAGTGCAGCTCAGTGATTCTGGTATTGGCCAGGCTGCGGTCAACTACAAACTACGCGATTGGTTGTTCAGTCGTCAGCGTTACTGGGGCGAACCGTTTCCAATCTGGCACGAACTGGATGCCGACGGCAATCCAACCGGTCTGATGCGCGCTGAAACGGTCGATAACCTGCCAGTGCCGCACCCTCATATGGAGGATTTTAAGCCGAGTGGAACTCCGGAACCAATGCTGGCCAAGGCCACGAATGAATGGCTGTACAAGACGGACAGCCATGGCACTAAACTGAAGCGAGAAACGAACAGCATGCCGCAGTGGGCTGGCAGTTGCTGGTATTTCCTGCGATTCTGTGACAACAAAAACAGCGAGGCGTTTATCGATCCGGAGGCGGAAAAATACTGGATGCCCGTCGACCTGTACATCGGCGGTGCCGAGCATGCCGTATTGCATCTGCTGTACTCGCGTTTTTGGCACAAAGTGCTGTTTGATCTTGGGCATGTCAGCATCGCGGAACCATTCCATAAGCTCGTTAACCAGGGCATGATCCTTGGTGAACCGGACAAAAATGGTAAAGCGGAAAAAATGTCGAAGTCGCGAGGAAACGTGATCAACCCGGACGACGTCGTCAAAGAATACGGTGCAGACAGTCTGCGGCTGTATGAGATGTTTATGGGGCCGCTGGAACAGGTGAAGCCCTGGAGCATGAAGGGCGTCGAAGGCGTCTATCGGTTCCTTGGTCGAGTCTGGCGGATGATCGTCGACGATCGCGCTGAAGAAGTCGTCGCAAACGAAAATGTGACGGATGTTGAACCGACAGAAGAACAACTGCGTGTTCTGCATAAGACCATCAAAGCGGTGAGCAACGACATCGAAAAGCTGAGCCTCAATACGGCCATCAGCCGCATGATGGAATTTACCAACTTCATGCTGCACGAAGACAGTCGACCGAAGTCGGTGCTGCAACCGTTTGTGCAGCTACTGAGTCCCTTCGCGCCGCATATCGCGGAAGAACTGTGGCAAGTGCTGGGTAAGACTTCGACGTTGTCCTACGAACAATGGCCAGTATTCGATGAATCACTGCTGGTTGAAGATACCATCGAAATTCCGATTCAGTTCAAGGGCAAGATGAAGCTGAAGATTCTGGTACCGAACGGACTGGACAAAGACGCTTTGCAGGCGGCTGCCGAGGCTGATCCGGCAGTTCAGAAGCAACTGGAAGGCCACACCGTCGTTAAGGTGATTGCTGTGCCTGGTCGCATGGTGAACTTTGTCGTGCGTTAGGGCAGTTTACTTATTGTCGTGAACGGCACTCGCTCGCGGGAGCACGCTTTCTTCGATCGAAACGCGTGCCCCGCGGCCACAACTCAGCGAAATTCGCTGTAAGCAATCGCTTATATGTTTTCGCACATAACAACCTGCGAATTGCCGTTGCCTTACACACTGAGCTGAAATTGATATGTGCGATTATTTGTGGGCGGGTGCTTAGCTGGCGATCCTCGCCGACCAATACCAGCAGGACGCGCCAGCGAGTGAATCCTGTTCGGCACTTAATTGGACATCGCCAGTTTATCGATTTGAGCAACGGATTTTCAGGTCGTTTGTCTTAAATCGTTT
>CALFOL010000494.1 GCA_937919915.1 uncultured Planctomycetaceae bacterium | reverse complement strand
TTTGGCTTATGCGGGAATTGCAGCGGGAGTGACGCTCCTGGCTTCCGGCTGGTGTTATGTTCGCAATTTCTGGGCACAGATTTCGAGCCGGCTGGTGGTGACCGTACAGATCACCGGGTTTCAGTCTGAGGCGCTGCAGTTATTGCTGCGAGAAAAATTCGTGCCATCACGAATGGGGCCCCGCGAATATATCGGCTGGTTACTACATGTTCGCAGTCGTCGGCGAACTCAATTGGTGGCGATGGAGACAATCGGTTCTGCCGGTCGCATTTTCTGGCGTGGCTGGCGACCTATTTGGGCGGTTAAGGATTCCGGCACTGACACCAGTGTCGAAGAAGGTGTGACATTTCGCGACTGGAAAGCCAACGGCTTGAAGCTGCTGTTTGCTCGTGGCACTTTTGACTGTGACAAACTGATTCTGGAAGCCGCGGAACACTTCAACTTTCGAGTCGCATCCTTCAACGAAGACGATCTGCCGGATCAGCGGCGGCATTATGTGCGTCATGTGTATGGAACCGCCGGCCATACGATGGCTCATGCGAAAAGCCATCGCAGTCCTTCCGCCGGACCAGCTTCGGCCTACGACACGCGTGCCTGCATGCAGCATCGCACAATTGGCTGGGACATCAGCGATCTCGGCCACCCGGACAATGGAGAAACGTCTGCTGTTGATCGTTTGGCGCTGACCGATGAAGCGACGATGCTGGTCAAAGAATCGCACTTCTGGAAAGACAACGAACAGTGGTACCGTGACCGAGCGATTCCGTGGCGCCGCGGCTGGCTGCTGCATGGACCTCCAGGTACCGGCAAGACAGCACTGATCCGGGCAATCGCGGAAGATCTGGACCTGCCGGTGTTTGTCTTCGATCTGGCCAGTTTGATGAACGAGGAGCTGCAGAACGAATGGTCGCATATGCTGTCTCAGGTTCCGTGCCTGGCAGTCATCGAAGATATCGATGGGGTGTTCGAGGGGCGGAAGAATATCACTGGTCGCGAACAACACCTGACGTTTGACTGTCTGTTGAATTGTCTGGATGGGATCGAATGCTGTGACGGCCTGTTTGTGGTCATCACGACCAATAAGCTGGAGCACATCGATCCGGCTTTGGGGATGCCGGATGAAACCGGCAAGAGTTCTCGCCCAGGACGGATCGATCGCACGTTGTTTCTGGGACCATTGTCCGAAGCCGCTCGGAGAAACATCGCAGCCCGTATTCTGCAGGACCTTCTGGATCTGCAGGAGTCCGTTGTCCGACACGGCGATGGAGAAACCGCAGCACAGTTTCAGGAACGCTGTTCAAGAATCGCACTGGACAGCCTCTGGGCGAGTCAGTGCGCCGTGGCGACGGAAAAGACTCCGGATGCAACAGACAACACCGCGGCGGTGGCTGTCTGAAATGTGATCAATTCAAAGGCCGCAGCCTCGCGGCTGCGGGTTGAATGATCGTGGGGCCGCATTATCTCCTCGCGTGCTTTAGCACATCGCCGTGGCGTAGCTTCCCATGCTCTTTCGGAACCGGCATTCGGCCAGCAGCATCTGTTTTACGGCTTCCGCAGAAACAGTGGTCAGGTTGACGTTGGCCTGGATCAGTGAATCATAAACTGCCTGACCTGCGGCGGTTTCGAGAAGCTGTTGTTCGAGGGTTGCTGACTTAATTGACATAATTGACTTCCTTCCATTGTTGTTCAATGTGTTGACAAGCTGTCTTTGAGGTAGGTTCAGTGTGCGAACAATCCTGGTGACGGGAAGACTCGCAAACCAAAGGACACTGCGACAAACAACTTCCAAAGCGTTCGCCGCACGTCTGTGAGCATCAGGTGGTCAGTGATCACGAGTTTCAGCAAAAGCAGACGGCGTGCCAGTCAACGACCGGGATTCCAGAATCGTCGAAGGAAGCTGTCAGACCGGCAAAACACTGCAGTTCGGGTTCGACTGGTCGTGCGGATTCTGCATCCGTCCGTCGATTTTGCCGCGGACGTGTCACCATACTGGCAACAGGCAGACATCAGGCTGATGACATCGGCCGAGCGGTTGCGGAGGCAGCGCGCGTTCGGCGACCTGAAGGTCCGGCCGGAAGACCAGAGAACGGGCTGCTTGCTGAAAAAACTGCAATTGGCGACCGTTATATGCGATTGCTGCCAGCGTTTTTGGAGCTTTGTACTTTTTACGCAGCCATCGTTGGAACGCGTAGTTGCCGTCGGCAGACGGCGAATTGGCTGCGCTGGCCGCGTTCTGGCGACCATAGCGACAACTGCTCAACGTCTGACCGTTTAGTGCTGGATGTTCTCCGCACGCAGCGAGTGATTTCGCATCTGGCTGACACTGATGTGTGGTTTCATAACCTGTGACTTCAGATCGAATGTTGCGTTCTTGGGGACCGCCACCACTCCATTTTCGGTGATCGTCAGCCCGTGCCGACGATCTTCCTCAACATCATAACCGATCTTCATGCCCTCAGGAATCTTCACATTCTTGTCGATGATCGCTTTTCGAATACGAGCGTACCGCCCAATCTCGACGCCTTCGTAAAGGATCGAATCACGAACCTCAGCGAAGCTGTTGATGCGGACAGACGGCCCCAGGATAGATCGTTCGACCGTGCCTCCGGACACAATTGTGCCCGGACAAACCATACTGTCGACCGCGTGACCAATGCGATCCTGCCCGTTTCTCTGATCGTTGAACACAAACTTGGGCGGAGCCAACGGCTGCTGATACGAACGGTATGGCCATTCGGAATCGTACAGATTGAAACGAGGATTGACGGAAATTAAATCCATGTTGGCATCGTAGTATGAATCCAGCGTCCCCACGTCTTTCCAGTACTCAGGTACATTGGTCACGGGATCTGTGAATGGCCATGCGCGAACCCGATGCTTGTTGATGATGGACGGAATAATATCCTTGCCAAAATCGCGATGGCTGTTCGGCTTGTTCGCGTCTCGACACAGGTGCTCAAACAGAAAATCTGTGCGGAACACATAGATGCCCATCGACGCCAGACACTGAGTCGGATCGCCCGGCATCGGATCCGGCTGATCAGGTTTCTCCTGAAAGCCAATGACTCGACTGTCGTTGTCGGCCTGCATCACACCAAAGCGTTTGCCTTCTTCTATCGGCACCGGCAGGCACGCGATTGTGCAGTCGGCTCCTGACTGCATGTGATCGGAAATAAACCGCCCGTAGTTCATATTGTAAATATGATCGCCACTGAGAATCAGCACGTGGCGCGGTGCAATTTGTTCGATCGTATAGATGTTCTGATACAAAGCATCCGCCGTGCCAAGGTACCAGTTTTCGTCAACACGCTGTTCCGGCGGACGGACGGAAATGAATTCGCCGAGTTCCGCAGACAGAAAGTGCCAGCCACGTTCGATGTGACGTTCAAGACTCGCAGCCTTGTACTGCGTGACGACCAGAATCTTTCTGAGCCCGCTGTTGATGCAGTTTGAGAGCGCGAAATCGATGATTCGAAACGCGCCGCCGAAGGGGACAGCCGGTTTGCTGCGATCGAGGGTTAGTGGCTCGAGTCGCGCGCCCTTGCCGCCAGCAAGGATCACTGTGAGGATGTTGTTCATTGCGGTCTCCGTCCGTGCAGAACACTGTAATTTAAGTAAGCTAACTGTCGGCAACGCGATCGTCGACGTGAGTATCGTCAGCTTAGGCAGATTTTTTCACTCTTTGTGTCACCACAATTCTGGCCTTACCGGCCAGCCGGACAAAAAACAAAACGCGGACCGGCCCTTCACCCCGCGGTAGCTTCTTTTGAATGGAGTTCGCATCGATGCTTAGCCGCCGACACTTGATCTCATAATCCCGCCCTGGATTCTCCCGCAAATGACGCTTGAGATCACGGAAATTATTGGGAAGAACCGCCTCCACACGATAAGCCGTTAGAAACGATGTCGCCGGAACGATGCTTCCCGTGAAGTACTCCTCTTCCTTATCCATTCTGCGCAGGCTGTTTAATTCGCCAATTACATCGATCAACCCAGAGCGAACAAGTGCGGGGTCCGGGTCGCATAGATACTCCTGAACGTCATCCGCGACCGGACACCATGCTGACAATGGTTCAGCTGATATTGTCTCTCCGCTCGGTAGGTGCGTGGCCCGAAAGCTGTGTTCTCCGGCAAGTGACCCAAACCAGACGGTCGCTTCACGGCATTCACCATGCAGGCTGATGAGTTCGATTTCGCAGTTGGGAAACTTCTGCATGAAGTTACTGGCAGGACCAAGTTTGATCGCTCCACCAGCAGCGGACTGAATTGTGCTTTGCATCCAGCCGAGGTTGGGTACGTACTGTTCGAGCCGTTTCACTGCCCGTTCACGCCCGACTCGACGATCCGGATCGACGTGAATCAGTTTTCCGGTCAGATCATGACACTGCACGTCGTGCACAACGAATTCCAGTTGTGCGTCGGGGTTCCAGATTTCGTTGTTCCACAGACACCGCAGCCTCATGGCTTCCGAAATGTCGACCGCAGTGACGGGCCCGCGCGACAGCAGCGCGGCAGTGTCGACTCCGATGCCGCTGCACAGATCTCTGACGGGTTCGTTTACCGGAAACCTTGCGGCTTTGTGTTGGGCGACTTCCCAGGCAGTCGCCTGTTCGAGTCCAACGCGAGTTAGCCACAGTTGTTCTGCGTTCGGAAGTTTTCCAACCGCGCGCTGGCGGGCTTCATGCAGCGAGATCGCAGTTGTCACAACAGCTGGTTCAAACTGAGTCCGCAGGGTTTGCTGCAGTGAAAGCTCACTGCCAGAGTGGTTGGTCAGAACGTCGAAGAGTTGCGGATTGTTTTTGAGTTGCTGAAGGACTTCGACTTCGGCGATCAGTTTGTCAGCATAGTCGGACACGAATGAGGCTTACTGTAGAGGTAGGTCACGCTCCTGCGTGACAAACAGACGCGGCGAGTTGCGCGATTGTGGTCAAGCTGTAGTCTATCGGCTTGCGGATACGGATGGGACACGCCGGAAGAATACTATACAGCTTTTGCGGGCTTTCAGATGCCACGCATTCGGCATGGCTATCACGCCTCAGAGTGGCCCTACGGAAGCAGAAAGATCAAACCGACCGTAAACGCCGTTTCTAAAGCCGCGGCGTCCTTGTCTAGTGGTGGCAAATAGGCGTTGCAGCCGAATGCGTGACAGGTCGGGCAGTCGCCGAGCGAAGGAACGCAGCTGAGCGGCGGATTCGCACCCATCATGTACGGAACTACGGGCACTCGCCCGAAGAATCGTGCCGCAGAGACAAATTCCGTTAAACAACCAAAGCCCTGTCCACAGCGTTCCATGTTCGGATCTTCAAAGTACAGCGGGTTGAAGAACAGCGGATATTGGTTGCGTCGATCGCACTGTCCCTGTCGCACTGCGGGCAATTCGTGATACACGCCAAATGTTTCAAAGAACCTGCCGGCTTGATCTCCCGGCTGCTGCAGTGCTTCTCCAGACACTGTCTCAGCCTGTTGGGCAACAGACAGCGACACATTGCTCAAAGGACGACCGTTGAGTAGTTGGTCGATATCTGAAGCAGTCCTTGCGGCTGTATTATCAGGCTGTTCTGTTTCTTTAGCGTTGCTGTCGCCAGCGTTGCCTTTTTTCTCTGACGGTGCGTCGTTGGGAATCTTCAACGGTTCGTCCGATTGAGAAATCGGATTCACTCGCAGCGACGATGTCAGTTTCGAAGTGGGTTTCAGCGGCACTCTATCAGCCGTCACGGTCTCCAGTGTCGGCGAACCGGTTCGAGAAGACAGACTCTGTGAAGCTTCCGCCGTTCTGCGAATAGCGATCGGAGACACAGGGGCGGGGAACAACTCGGCATCGATGGGTTCCATCGGTGGTGCGGCCGGCGGCAGTGTGGATTCGGGTTTGGTTGTCGGAACGCGCTGTGGCATGCGTCCCAGCCATCCTCGAGCTGACGCACCATCGGCAAGTCGCAATGTTTTCCGATAGTGATCAGATTTTGGCAGATCACCAGCGATCACCGTTCGTGGAGACTTTTGCGGTGTCGCTGGATCTGTGTCTTCGGCGCCTGCGTGCGGTGCGTTGATCACGGCAAAGAGGGCCATGACTGCAAGGGTTTTTGAGAAAAAGACGCTGTGTTGGGGTGGATTGAGATTCATCAGCATTTCCGTAGTGGGTTACAGCCGGTTGCCTGCCGGAGTGCGCTGTCGCACGTTAGACTCTTGGTTTCTATCGGGTGCGGACCACCGGACCTGTTAGCACTAGTGTTTTGATCCTTCCAACTGTTACAGCGGCGACAACCGATGCATTGCGCCTGCGTCAAAGTAGTCCGCAGATTGCCTGAATTAACAGCTTGGTAGACCTGAGCTTTCGCGGGAGGTTTGCCGAATGGACAAAGGATACCCATGATTCCGTCTGCGGGCGTGCATTCGGGGATATGTGAAAGGTGCAACTTTAAAATGTCACTGAAAAACTTCATCGACCGCATGCGGAAACGCATTCTGGTTCGGCGTGCGCAAATGCAGCCGCGGTCGAAGGGCAAGTTGCGCGTCACGAAACTGGAAGATCGCAAGCTGCTGGATGCCGGGTTTGGGGTAGGAGTTGCGGGGATTCTGACGCTGGATGGCTTTGATGGCGGCGATGCGCTGAGTTTCGAAGGTGACCTGACCAGTGGTGGCGGAAGCTTCACGCTGGAAAGTGGCATTTGGAATGCAGCGAACATGGCTCCCGCCTTTGCGATCTCGAATGACGGCCACACGCTGAACGTCAACTCGCCCGTCAACGGTGTGAACATCAACGCTGATGAAGCGCTGGCTGGCGTGAATTCAATTGGAAACGGACTGCAGGTCGCGTCGCTGGAAATTGTCGGCGGTGGCAACGTATCGCTCGATTCCGCTAATAACGATTTTGATTCGCTGAGCATCTCGGCGGACTCATTGACGGTGACCGACATCGATGATTTGGTGCTGCATGATGTGACAGTCAGCCCTGACATCATGGTTCAGGCTGGCGACGATTTGTTTTTCGATGGAAATGTGACCTCAACCAGCGACACCGCAGATGTGGTTCTGAATGCGGGGTCATATGACACGCTGTCAGTGGCTGACGACGCTGACGTTCAGTTTGTGGACGCGTCGTTAGACCCGGCTGATGTGGAATCGCTGACGGAATTATCGGAGCCGGAAATCACGGAAGTCGTCTTTGTGGATTCGCGAGTAGCGGATTCGCAGACTCTGGTGGATGGACTGCGTGACGGCGTGGAGATTGTTTTCCTGGACGCCGACAGCGATGGACTGCAGCAGATTGCAGATTACACGGCGACTCATGACGGACTGGATGCAATTCATATTGTGTCACACGGTTCCGCGGGTCAGCTGTATCTGGGCAGCACGATACTGAACGATGCGAGCCTTGGCGATCACGCTGAGGCTTTGACGACGATCGGCGATTCGCTGACCGATGCCGGTGACCTGCTGCTGTATGGCTGTAACGTCGCGGAAGGCATCGATGGAGCGGAATTCATTCAGCACCTGGCAGCGGCAACCGGCGCGGATGTGGCGGCGTCTGTGGATGTGACCGGAGCGGATTTTCTGGGCGGCGACTGGGATCTGGAGTTTTCGGACGGCACAATTGAAGCGGGGATTGCCTTCGGACAGCCGACGATTGGTTCGTACAGTTCTGTACTGGGAGTTCCCACAGCGTCGTTCGCTCTGAATTCCCCCGCGGTGAATCAGGGTGGTGCGTCATCCTTTACTGTCACCTTCAGCGAACCAGTGAATGGTGTTGACGGTTCGGATTTCAGTATTGCAGTCACCGGTTCGATAGCGTTCAGTCACCATGTCTCTTCTGGCGGTCCAGGCAACACAGAATATTCTGTGACAGCATTCAATGTCACCGGCGAAGGGACGCTGCAACTACAGTTTGGTTCGGCCGCCACTGCTCTCTCTGTTGCCGATTCGCAAGCTCTTGTGGACCTGACCCCCACGGCCACGTACACCATCGACAGCGTTGGGCCGACGGCCGCCTTTACCGCATCGGGGACCAATCCGACAACGTCGTCCAGCGTCACCTTTGATGTCGATTTCCACGAAGCGGTTACCGGCGTGGACGCTGCCGACTTTGCGTCATCACTCAGCGGCGTGACCGCAGATGCGGTTGTGACGGTTGGTGACGCGGGCGATGTGGACGCCAGCACTTATCAGGTGACGGTCACAAACATTGCGGGCGGAGGCACTGTAAATCTGGACTTCGCCAGCGGAGCCACCATTACCGACACCATCGGTAACGCCGTGAATACAACTCCGACAGCGGACGACACTTACACTGTTGATACTGTGCTGCCGACCGTACAGAGCATCGCACGAGTTACCGCTGAAGACACGAACGCCGACAGCGTTGACTTCACCGTAACTTTTGCTGAAGACGTGACTGGAGTTGGCACTGGTGATTTTGCAATTGATGCGGCCGCGGGTATCACCGGGGCCACGGTTTCCGGAGTTTCGGGAAGTGGCAGTACTTACACAGTGACGGTCAACAGTGTCGACGGCGATGGATCTCTGAGCATCGACTTCGACGCAGATGCCGACGGCGGTGTCACTGATCTGATTGGCAACATCAGTACAGCAGATTTCGCCAGCGGCGAAGCCTATGCCATCGATAACACGCCGCCCGGTGTGCCATTAGTCACAAGCTTCAGCGACGACAATGGTGCGTCGGCGTCGGACAACATCACCAACGATGACACCCTGACGATCAATGGCTCGGCAGAAGCCGATTCGACAGTCGAGATATTCGACGGTATGACTTCGCTGGGCACCACAACTGCGAACGGCTCAGATTCCTGGACCTTCACTACTTCGGCATTAGCGAACGGCAGCCATTCGCTGACTGCCATATCCACGGACGCGGCCGGAAATGCGTCGTCGGCCTCGACGGCATTGAGCGTCACCACTGACACGCAGGCTCCAACGGTTGACAGCATCGTCCGATCAGCCGCGGCGGCCGAGGCAACTCAGGCAGCCAGCGTTGACTTCACTGTTACTTTTGTAGAGGGCGTCAACGGAGTCACTGCTGCGGACTTTGTTTTGTCGCAGGTTGGCGGTGTCGATGCGGCTATCACGGGTGTGACCGCTGTCAGTGCGACCGAATCCACTGTGACGGTCAACACCGGCAGTGGCGGCACGATCGGCCTGCACTTCGATGCAGACGCGGATATGACTGGTGGGGTCACCGACATCGCCGGAAACGATGCCACCGCTGATTTCACCACTGGCGAAACATATGCCGCGTCGTCATCTGTGGTCAGTCAGGATATCAACGGACACGTCAGTTTCAGCGACGTTGGTAACGCCAGCAGCGACAATCTGACAATCGTGGTCAACGGCTCCAATCTGCGAATCAGCGACCCCACGTCGGGACTGCTGGCCGGCACTGGGTTTACTCAGGTCGATTCAAACACCATCGAAATTGCTCTGGCCGACATCACCACCAGTCAGCTGACATTCACGACAGGTGGCGGTGCAGACACACTGACGATTGACTTCTCGGCCGGTTACTTCACCAACAACATCGTGTTCAACGGCGGCGGCCCGACTACATCGCCCGGCGATGTTTTAGTCATCAATGGCGGCACGTTCTCAAGCATCACCAAGGGCTTCACCAGTAGTTCTTCCGGTTATGTTTTTCTGGGGTCTTCGACGATCGGCTATAACGAACTGGAACCCGTGCTGCTGAATGTTGGCAGTGTGGCGCATCTGATTTTGGAGCTGCCAGCCAGCAATAACGATGTGATTCTGGAAGACGACGGCATCGCGGCCAATGGGATGTCGCAGATTCGCAGCGGCAATGGTTCGTTCGAAACGACGACATTCACCAGCCCAACGGGATCGTTGACGATCCACGGCAACGGCGGAGCGTTTAACGATACATTCACGGTCGATTCGCTGCCAGACTTCGCTGCTGCTGCAACGTTGAATATCACGAGCAATGGCGGCACGGGAACAGACACCGTCAACTTTAATGGCACGGCAAGTGTCGCCGCGTTGACGATCAACGTCACCGGAGCAATCGCCGATGGCGGTTCGGCTGATGTCACCGTGGCAAACAACGCCAGCTTCACTGGCGACAGCGTTAACCTCGGTGACGCATACAACTTCGGCAGCCTCACCTTCAGTTCGGCCGGGAATGTGAATATTTCCGAAGCCGACGAAATGACGATCAATTCGGCCAGCATGGCAGCTTCTGCGACCCTCACATCGACTGGCGGCATTGGCGGCAGCGGACTGATTACAGCGACCAACCTGTCACTGGCGGCCGGGGCGAGCGGCGTGGGGACGTTGGCAAAATCACTGACATTTAACGCCACAACGCTGAACGCCACCACAACCGGCAGCGGCAGCCTGTTTCTTTCTGAGGTTGATAGTGTCACGATCGATGCCACCGGGCTGAATGCCGGCAACGGGACGATTGAGCTGGACGGCGGCACTTTTGTGCTGGGTGGTTCCAACCGCATCAGCAATACTTCGAACCTGACGATCGACGGTGGTGCGACTCTGGACATGGCGACCAACAACGCCTCCATCAATCAGTTGCAACTCATTGATGGCACCATAACTGGCACCGGAACACTGACAGGAACCAACACGTTTCTGGTGGAAAAAGGTCTCGTCAGTGCAAATCTTGCCGGAGCGGTTGGCCTGGGCAAATCGTCAGCGGAGACTGTCACGCTTTCCGGAACGAACACCTACAGCGTCGATACCGGAATCAGTCAGGGAACGCTGCTGGTGAATGGTTCGACAGCGTCGGCGAGTACTGTGCGAGTTTCCTCAGGAGCCACTCTTGGCGGCACGGGCACGGTTGCCGGTGATGTACTGGTTTTGGCGGGCGGCACCATTACCGGAGGTACAGTGGGTACGGTGGGATCGTTAACAGTGGGCAGTCTGTCGTTGGATGACAGTACCTATCACGCGGACATTGACGGAGACGATTCAGACACGATTATCAGCGCTGGCACTATCGATCTGAAGGCATCAATGCAGGGCATTCTTGCCGTGAATGCCGCCGGCACCACGACCGCCGGAACATCCTTCAAGCTGATCGATAACACTTCTGCCAGCACCGCTCTGGTCAATCCGCAACTGAGTGATGGAGTCGGCACAATCGCGGAGGGCGATTCCGCAACAGTGAACGGCAAGGCCGCCTTGTATTCCTACATCGGCGGAGATGGTGGCAACGACCTGACGTTGACAACGACCGGGACCATGGTTTTCACTGGCACCGGTGCTGACGACGACATCACTCTTCAGAAGGTGGTCATCGGCGGTACGGATTACCTGCAGGTGTTCATCGGAGCGACGCTTGCCGAGCAGCGAATTCTTTCGACGATCACGGACGTCACGATTAACGGCGGTGACGGCAGTGATACTCTGACTCTGGATTACTCAACCGCAGCAATCTCCGGACTGGATGTCACCTTCAACGGCGATGCTCCAACCAGCGGAACCGGCGACAGTCTGATCATCAACGGCGGCTCGTTTGATTCCGCGACCTACAACATGACGGGAACGGGAGCAGGCAACGTCGTTTTCGCCGGTGGCAGCGGCAATCAGACCATCAGCTTCACTGGGCTGGAACCTGTGACGGTCACGTCGTCGCTGAGCACGGTGGTCATCAACGTGGATGCTCTGCACGTCGGCACCGGCACGAATGTCGTCGAAGTGCTGGACAGCGGGACGGCAGGCATGACCACGGTCACAGCGTCGGCCACCGGCGCTACTTTCGAAAGCATCACGTTTAGCAACCCCACCGCCCTGCTGCAGATTAACGGCGAAGACGGCGCTGGTGTCGATGTGGCGGATCAGGTCACGATCACCAGTCTGGGTTCAGGCTTTGCTGCGGCATTGGACGTTGATGGCCAGGGCGGAACGGATGTGATCACCGTGACGACGAATCTGAATCTCGGCAATGGAGCTGTCAGCGGAAATCTGGACCTGACGGCAGAAGCCATTCAACTGAATTCCGCCAGCATCAACACTGACGGTGGCACGAACTCAGGACACGTGCTGCTAACCGGCAACGTGGAACTTGGTACCGATGTCAGCATCGACACAGACGGCACTGGCATCGACGCCAACATTACCTTCAGTTCGGGCGTCGACGCCGATTCAGCAGCTGCCAACCGCAGGCTGACACTGACGGCTGGCGCTGCAGATATTTCTGTCGTTGGGACGATTGGCTCCACAGAAGAACTTCAGCAGGTGCAGGTTGTTTCCGCCGGAAACGTCACGTTCTCGGACACCATCAACACCTCCGGGAACGTCATTCAAACGGCAGTCTCCGGTATGACAACTTTCAACGGCACCAGCAACGATGGGATCGGTGGATTGCTGACCGTCACCGCTAAAGACATTGTCTTCAACACGGCCACGGTCACTACCGTTGGAGCGGTCACGCTGAATGCGGACGATGACATCACGCTGAACGCCGGTCTGAATGCCAGTGCCGCGTCGATTGCTATCCATTCCAACACTGTTGGAGCAGACGCCAGCGGATTCGTTCAGACCGCCGGCATCGTGCGGACAACAAACGGTTCTGCCACCGCGATTGAGATCACCGTTGGTGGCACAGGCAGCGCGGCGATTGCTGATGTGCGGGCTTCCAGCGGTACTGTCAGCATCACAGCGTCCGGTGGAGCCATCACGGATAATCTTGCAGGTGAAGCCGCCAATATCTCGGCCAGTAAGGTGGCTCTGACAGCCTTATCCGGCATCGGCACAGCGGACAATATCAACACGGCTGTCACCAACCTTGAAGCCAAAACGGCGACCGGCGGCATCTTCATCGCGAATACGGGCGCGATGACGATTGGCAGCGTCAATGGAAATCTTGCCGGAGTCGATGTTACCGGAGCCAGTGGTGAAATCGTCGTCAGTTCAACGGGAACAATCACGGTTGCGGAAGGAGTCAGCGGCCCGGCAAACGTAACGCTGTCAGCAACCGGCGCCACCAGTGATGTGGCCGTGAACGCTGTTGTGAATTCCACGGGAGGCGACCTGATTCTGACGGCCGATCGGGACGTCAACGTGTCTTCGACGGGCGGGTTGACGGCCGTTGGGGCAAATAAAATCGATGTCACTGCGGCTCGGTCGATTCTCGTGGCCGCGACCGTGCAGACGGTCAGTGGTGATCTGACGTTGTTCGCCAATCAGCAGCCCGTCGCCACGTCCGGCAACTTCGCCGGCATCACGCTGTCGGGAACCTCGCTGGTACAGACAACCAGCGGCAACATTGATCTGCGAGGCAAAGGCGGTGATACCGGCAACGGTAACTATGGAATCTACGTGCTAGGCAACAGCTCGATGGTCCAATCCACCGGCGCTGGAGCCGTCGGGTTTGTGCATCTGACCGGGGCTGGCGGTGCTGGAGTAAACTCCAATGACGGAGTCTACCTGTCTGCCGGCATCATCCGTTCACTGGATGGGGCCGTTGACGTCACTGGCACCAGTTCGGGAACCGGCACTGAGAACAACGGTGTACATTCGGATTTCGGCCAGATCATTTCTGAAGACGGCGGATCAGCGACCATCACCATCGACGGTACCGGCGGAGCTGGCGGCGCAGGTGACAACTTTAACCGAGGTGTCTACCTGCGAGGCAACGGCACAACGGTCACTTCGCAGAACGGAGCCATCGACATCACCGGTCAGGGCGCGGGCAGTGGTCAGGTGAACTACGGTGT
>CALFOL010000493.1 GCA_937919915.1 uncultured Planctomycetaceae bacterium | reverse complement strand
GCTGCTTGAACCCGCTGCTACTCTCGAATCCAGCGCCGCTGCAACAGCTTTCGAATCCAGTACCCAGCCCACTCCTTTACGAGACTTTTTGCGTTTATTCTCCCGAGGCACCGGGAGTGCAGAATTCCTGATTGCAGCTGTGACTCGACTTGCGAGCACCGAGTCACCTGTCAGTCTCTGTTGTATCAACTCCTCGCGTATTCGCGCAAGTTTTTTTCGGCGACGTTCAGCATTGGAATCCGATTTTGGCGCAACACGTTTCAAACCGCGTTTCGAGGATCCTTCGATTGACGCGGGCCGGTTGGTGGTTTCGTTTCTCTTCCGCTCAGGAACGGTCTTCGCTGCAGGCAGTTCCGCGCCAGAGTCTGTGACTTTCCTGGCAATCCGCCGCAGACGCGGGCGGTCCGTCCCGTGATCGAATTCTTCGAGACTCAACGGCGGACTGGCCGCATCATCGGGTTCTTGTCGAGAGCTGATCACGTTGATATTCCTGGGACAGTTTCGTCTTGAAATTGACTTTGACTCACGCGCTCAGCCTGGCGCCGATTTGCGTTGTTCAGCGCCCCGAATTCTGTTGCAGGGGCCTACATTACATAACTATTGACGCACGAACGTAAGCAGTCGCTTATATGTTTTCGCACATAATAACCTTCGGATCATCCTCACCTGAATCACCGGGTGGCCATTGATTATGTGCGATTATTTGTGGGCGGGTGCTTAAACTCACGGGAATGTCGACACCCTTCGGGAAGGTCCGTAAACCGTTTCGCAATGCGAAACCGCAGAACTTCGTCGGGGGAATCCAGGAATACGATCACCATATGATAGACGCTGCCTGGGATTGATTCCTCGTTTCCAAATTTCGCCCGCGCTGCGAAAGCGTTGCCGCGAATTCCAACCATCTGCTGTACCCACCAGAAATCATCCGGCAGATCAGACCGCACCAAAGCAATGGGCCAGCCTTTTGCGCGTGTCACCGCCACAACGTTTTCAACACGTCCAACAGGACGGTTTTCCAACGGTTGCTGCAAAATGACGTCTTCCAGAACTGTTGCGGCGTTCGTTCCGAAACCATCATCAACGACATCAACCGGCCACGATCCAGACTCGCTACTGCCAAACGAAGACGTTGCTTCTACCGGAGCAGACGCAGCTGACTTCGCTTCTGCACCACGCGGGCGCCGTTTGGAATCTTTCCTCGCTGTTGTTTCCTGCTTTACTGGTGCGGCGGGGCGGTTGCCGTTGTTGGTAGCCCTTGGTGGAGGAATCATGGCCAGATGACCAGTCGACTCGAAATACGCTGTCGGCTTTTCCACAGGCCTGGTCGTCAACGCGGTATTCATTTCCGCATTCAATATCGCCAGTTCTGCTTCCCGAGCGTCATCGTGTTCTGTGGCGGTTGGTGAATCCATGGCGACGTCCGGCTGCACAGCAACCGGCTTCGCAGAGACAGCGTCATTGGTCGCAACCTGCGTTCGGACAGGTACCGGGACAGCTTCTTCCCGAATAGCCGGCGCATCTGCCGATACGTCCAGGGACTGGGGACGAACATTCGCCACACGGTCTGCGGACGCCGTTCGCTGAACCGGTGCCGAACGTTCGATCGGCGCGACGTCTAATGTTCTGGATTCGGCAGCATGCGGCGGCAACATGGCGACCCGCGTGTCGGCCCCGGGAGTTGCGGCCGCAGCTGGTGCCGCTTTCAATTCGTCCGCCAGCGCCAGCTCGAGATCGTCCTGCGTCGGTATCGTGCGCCTTTTTGTTCAAGTGCATGTGCTTCGCCGGCGATGACGGCGTCGAAGTCAGATGACGATCGCAGGTACGACAACGACATCACAAAGGCCAACGGTAACGCTGTCAATGCGATGGCTCCCAGAATGGTGATATGTGGATAGTACTTTGGCTTCAACTGTCTGCCGTTCGTAAATGGAGTCAAGATTCACCAGTCACCTGATGTGACTGATTCACTGAAGAATGTATGTTGTCAGTGGGTGAAAATACTCTGGGCAAACATACCCGCTGCGTGAAACGCAGCAGTAGCAAAAACACCCGAAGGCAGTACGAATCCGTGGACTGCCCGTCAGTCAGGGGAACTCGGAAAGACGTGACTGCTGGCGAAGGGGTATCAATGAATCCGGCTATATTGATTCCGTGATCATGTCGTCGTGTCGTGTACCGGGAACACCAGTGGCGCACTTTGATCCCCTGACGAAACCAGCCGGCCCCAGATTTTGCAGGGGGAAAACAGAGCGGAATCTGCATCCCGCTTTTGCACGGCATTTGCTATTCTGTGGTCCACACCAACGACAGGAAAAGGAATTCCATGCGTACCTTCGACAACAAAACCGTGTTTTTGACCGGCGCAGCGTCCGGCATTGGGCGAGAACTGGCGAAACAGCTTGCCGCACTGGGCTGTCATCTGTATCTGGTGGACATCGACGAAGCACGTCTGAACGAAGTCGCCACCGAGTTGGCTGTTCACGGTAAGCGGATCTGGACCACCGTCTGCGATCTTTCGAAACCGGAAGCTGTGCACCAGATGCTGGCAGAATGTGATCGTCGCACAGAAGTTGTCGATGCGGTGATCAATAACGCTGGTGTCGCTTATTACGGTCCGACGGAAGCGATGACTCAGCAACAGTGGGACTGGTTGATGAACATCAACCTGCTGGCACCCATTCAAATCACGAATCACTTTCTGCCACAGTTGCTGCAGCGACCGGATGCGCACATTGCCAACATGTGCAGCATCGCAGGCATCGTCGCCGGCGGGCGTTTTACTGCTTACCACGCCAGCAAGTTTGGGCTGATCGGCTTTACCGAATCGCTGCGAGCGGAATATGGTCGCAAAGGAATCGGTGTCACTGCGATCTGCCCCGGTCCGGTGAAGACGAATCTCTACGAAGACGCAGCGACCGGACGACAGGATACTCAGGTGCCGATGCCACCAGGTTGGCTGTGTGCGTCTGCAGAACGAGTCGCAGCACTAACGATCAAAGCGATCCGTCGTAATAAACGACAAACCGTGATCACCCCAATGGCACACGCTCTGTTTCAACTGAAGCGTTTTGCGCCGGGGTTGATTGACTTTGCGAACCAGTTTAGCCGTAAGAAAAAGAAACGAATTGCACTGCTGCAGCAGCAGGAAGCAGAACGACTTGCGAACGCTGAGTCAGAATCGACTCAGAAAAAAGCAGCCTGACCGTTTGCGTCCGGCGTGTTTCTGTCAACAATCGCTTCCCACACATCTTAACCAGAAGCATAAGCGAGGTCCTCGCTCACGCGTCGGGTTTTGTTCTCAAGTTCACTCGGGATGCGATCATGCGTTCAACGTCATTCCTATTGCTGCTGAGCAGCATCCTCATCCCGTCATTGAAGGCTGGTGATCGGCCCAATATTCTGTGGATCACAGCGGAAGACATGAGCCCCGCGCTGGGATGTTACGGTGACGATTACGCAACCACGCCTAACATTGATCGCCTGGCGGAGACCAGCGTCAAATACAGCCATGCCTTTGCGACCGCTCCGGTGTGTTCGCCCGTGCGATCGTGCCTGATCACGGGGTGCTACGCGCAATCGATGGGCACACACAACATGCGTTCTGCGATGCCATTGCCTGACGGTGTCCGCGGATTTCCGAGCTACCTTCGTGATGCGGGCTATTACACATCGAACAACGACAAAACGGACTACAACACATCAGACGCCGCACGGCTTATCAAAGAATCCTGGAATGAAAGCAGTGAGACGGCGCATTGGCGTCAACGCACAGACAAGTCGCAACCGTTCTTCAGTGTCTTTAATCTGATGACGTCACACCAAAGTCGCACAATGGTATGGCCGTACGATAAATTCAGGATTGATGTGCAAAGCAGACTGTCCGCCGCAGAAATTCATGATCCGGCGAAAGCGGTGTTGCCTCCCTACTATCCGGATACGTCCATCATTCGCCGCGAATGGGCTCGATTTTACGATTGCGTCACAGCAATGGACAAGGAAGTCGGCAACATTCTGACAAAACTGCACGATGATGGCCTGGATGACAACACGATCGTTTTCTTCTTCAGTGACCACGGATCGGGAATGCCGCGCCACAAGCGCGCACTGCTGGATTCAGGCATGCATGTGCCGCTGCTGATTCGTTTTCCGGACAAATGGAAGCATCTTGCGCCAACGAAGCCAGGGCAGACAACGGATCGGCTGGTGAGCTTCGTGGACTTCCCGGCCACGGTCCTGAATCTGATCGGCACGCCGATTCCGGACACGATGCAGGGCTTGCCGTTTCTCGGAACCAATGCAGATCGGGGACGTGAATTCGCCTTCGGGCATCGTGATCGCGTCGACGAAGCGTTCGATTGTTCACGATCCGTGCGGAGTCGACGATTCCTGTATATCCGCAACTACATGCCACACATCAGCTACAACCAACCGACCGCGTGGCCTGACCAGGGAGAAATTCGTCACGAATTTTATCGATTGGCACGCCGCGGCAGTATGACGGAGGCGCAGTGGCATTTCGCAGGCCCGACAAAGCCGGCTGAGGAATTGTTCGATTGCGAAGCCGATCCACTGAACACTCACAATCTCGCGGCAGACCCGCAGCGTGCAGAAGACCTACGGCACATGCGGCAAACGCTTGAGGTGCATCTGACGGAAATCCACGATCTCGGTTTCATTCCGGAAGCCTCGCTTCATTCGTTATTGGAATCCGAAGTGGAAGAACGCACCGTCCTGCACAAAGTTACTCAGGTCAATCAGGTCATCGCCAGAAACGTGGGGCTCACTGGTGATGTGGCAAACCAGGACGAAATTCCCTCTTACTGGCAAGCTATCACGTTGATGAATTCCGGAACCATCGATCCGGAAAAGCTGCGAATCGCGTTGCCCTTGCGGATGCACGGCGCAGACGATTTCGTGTGTGCCACTGAGACAGCGAACGCAATTCTGTCCGTCAAGCCAAACGACGCGACTGCAATCAACGTGCTTCTTCAGGCCGTGGAATCCGAGGACCTCAACATCGTGCTCCATGCAGTGCGCGCTATCGAATTGCTCGGCGAGAATGCGATCGAGGCAACTCCCGCCATCAGAAAGATCGCAGCTCGCTGTAACAGCCTGCTACCCACAAACACGACCGCGACGTTTGTGCAGACGCCGGAACAGGACCTCGCAATGTTCATCAGTTTTTCTGCCACTGCGTTTCTGCGGAAACACGGTAATACTGAGGGGGAATAGTAAACTTCCCTAGCCGTCGCTCACCGAACGTCCTTGATGGGGGCCGCTGGCAACGGCGGTCCCTGTCGCGATCCTTCGTCATCGTCCAGGCGACCGCTACTTTGGCGTCGTTTCACCGGGTTCCACGACACGGACGCTCGGCTGAATGCTGTCATCGTCGTCGACAGGGACTGTGACATTCGGCCATGCCGTCGCTTGAAATGTGGAAATGGTCTTGGACTTAAACCACTGCGCCAGGAACAGGCCGAGTCGCAGCCGAATCCGTGGGATCAACAACAGAAATCCACAGGCATCCGTAAGTATTCCGGGAGTGATCAGAAACGCTCCTGCCAGCAGAATCATCACCCCACTAACGATTTCCTTCGATGGTGTCTGCCCCTGAGCCATCTGGTGATGAATGGATCTCCAGACCCGCATCCCCTGCTGTTTCGCCAGGCTTGCGCCTACAACCCCCGTGATCAGTACCAGCGCGACCGTGACCAGCAGATTGGTTCGCTGCAGCAACTGTCTTAACAGCACCAGCTCAATCAGTGGCACCAGCACGAAAAACAGAATGACGCGTCCCAGCATAATGACCTCAGCCGAAACAACGACTGTTTACCGTCAATCGGATCAGAATTCGTTTCGCATTGGAGAGATTTTCACCGGAAAGATTCCGAATCGTCTGCGCCGCACTCCGCATCGTCGACAAGGCTGGAGTGAGTAGATTTTGTGACTCACCCTTCGAGTCAACGTTTGCCGCTGGAATCTCACTACCGCGCATAATTGATCGCACAACCGAACTGCCGCGTCTTCGCCACCGGCACAGGCTTACCTGCCAGCAACACTTCAACCGCATCAATCACGTAGTGGTTCTTCACGAGCGATTCGCTGCGATTATCATCGAACGCACCCGTGTAAACGACGCGGCGGTTTTCGTCCAGGACGAAGACGTGTGGAGTCGATGTTGCGCCAAAGCCACGACCAACCTGCTGATTTGCATCACGCAAATAATCGAACTTCATCTTTCCGCCACCCGCGCGCTGCTTCATCGTCTCCAGATCTTCCGTCGGTCCGATGGTGCTGTTGAAGCCGACGAATCGGACGCCTTTGGCCGCGTACTGTTCTGTGAATCGGTTAAAGCGATCTTCATAGCCTTTCACGCACGGACATTTGTTACACATGAAGGCCACGACGATCAGCCTCGCGTCTTTGTAATCTTCCAGGCTGTGTAGTTTTTCGTCGGTACCTTGAATGTACTTCCATGCTGGCGCCGCCTGGCCAATGTCAGCAGCGCTGACTGCAGTGGCGAAAAAAAACAGGATCGAGAGGGATAGCAGGGTTGGTTTGGTTTGCATTTCGAAGTCTCAGAATGACAGTGTTTTCAGGACGCGTTTCCTTGAGAATCTATAGTCCGCCACTATTTGGTTGGCGAGTAATCTGTCGGTATCAGGAACACCGATTCGACTCCGTCTTTAACCAACAGTTTCCCGTTTTCTTCGGATGCTTTGCGAGCCGCCTGCCACTGGGGATCTGTACCAAATGCCTTGAAGTTCGCGTTGCGGCTTTCTTCGTCTTTGTGAGACAGCAAATATACCATCCTGGTGTCGCGGCCATCTTTTTCGGCAGTCGGAGTCCAGTAGGCAAACTGCGAGAGCCCGTGTTTGCTGAACAACTGCGTCGTGTGGTCGCGGAACCGAGCATTCAGACCGTCGAGCTTGCCGGCGTTGGTGTTGTAGGTTCGCAGTTCAAAGAGTTGCGGTTCTGTTGCGACTGTAGCCTTGATTTCCGGTGAGTAGTCTGTGGCCTGCAGAAATACAGAATCGATTTTGCCGACGAGTTTTCCGTCATTGACGGACTCCTTGTACGCTGCTTTCCATTCAGCGTCATCAATGAACGCCTTCCACGAAGCTTTATTGGCTTCCATATCCGGGGAAGCGATGACGTAAATCAAGACATTGTCTTTATTGTCCCGAGGAACCCAGTAGCCGATATTCTGAAAGCCGTGTTTTTCGAAGAGCTTGATCGTGTGGTCACGAAATCGACCGTGAAGAGCGTCCAGCTTCCCTTCGTTGGCATGGTACGTTCGCAATTCGAAGCACCGAGTATCCTCTGCTGTGGCGACAGAAAACAGAACGGGGACTGCGGCGAGCAGGCACGATAGAAATTTCATCAGCGTCTCCGAGATCGTAATTGGTAAAGCGGGCCACCTGCGAACAGGCAGCCTGTGCAACGTTATATGTAGAGTACCAGCAGCGTGCTGCGCGGAAAAGTCAGTGCTCACCTTCCAGTGCAAGGCTTAATTCTCAAGGCGGAAGCCGCGGGGCAGCAAATCGGCAAGGCAGACAGCTTCCGGAGCTTCGTCACCTGGGTGGTCCAGATTATCCAGCAGCAATGTCATGTCTGGATTAAATTCGTACAGGAATTGACGACACGTGCCGCAGGGGACCGGCTGGCCGGTGAGTGAAATACAAGCCGCAACAATGTCACGTTCTCCGGCAGCCACAGCGGAACAGACCGCCCCCCGTTCAGCACAAATCGTGAGCCCATAAGATGCGTTCTCGACGTTGCAGCCAACGAAGATTTCGCCCGTGGCCGTCAATACCGCCGCTCCTACGTGATAGCCTGAATATCGGGCATAGGCTTTCGTGCGAACACTGCGAGATGCCGTTACGAGTTCTTTCCACTGTGGTGGTAAATCGATGTTTTGTACTTCAGGCATGACTGGGGGCTTCTTCTCCATCGACAACGGTACTCACATCAGAATCACGTTCCGCTGCACCTTCCGCGGGCCCGGTGCGCGTGTTCAGCAGGTCAGCCGAAGTGATTCGGTTCAAGCCCGGTCCGGATGGTGAATCGAGCGAAAGATCAGGCACTGGCAACTCGAGCGGCACTTCAACCGGCAGCCGCACCATGAACACACTGCCTTTGCCAAATTCACTCTCAAGAAACACGTCACCGCCCAGTAGCCGAGACAGCTCGCGCACAATGGAGAGTCCCAGTCCCGTGCCGCCATATTCGCGCTTGACGTGATCACGTTCGCCGGATGTTGTTGTTCCCTGACGAAACTTCTCAAAGATCGTGCCCTGTTCGTGCATGGGAATTCCGATCCCAGTATCTTCGATGCACAGCTCGAACGTGTCTTCCGTTATCAGTTCGGAACTGACCCGCACGCGACCGCCTTCCGGTGTGAACTTGATCGCATTCGACAGCAGGTTGGTCAGGATTTGGCGAATCTTCCCCGCGTCCTGGTACACGTGGGGGATTGTTGTTTCCTGTTCGCGAATCCGCAGCTCGATATTCTTTTGATCCGCCAGCGGCATAATCTGATTGATTTGGTGTTCGATCAGTTCAGACACCTGAAACGTCGTCGGCTGAATTTTCATTTGACCGCTTTCGATCTTTGCCAGATCCAGCAGGTCGTTGATCTGCACCATCAGGTTGCGGCCGGAAGTCTGGATGTTCTCCACATATCGCTTTTGGCGATCGTCCAGATTTGCCGCACTGGACAGGACGTCACTGAAGCCGAGAATACTGTTCAACGGCGTCCGCAATTCATGGCTCATGGTTGCCAGGAACTCATCCTTCAACGCATTGTTGTTGAATAATTCCAGATTCGCCTGGGCCAGCTGATCAACCTTTGCGTCGAGGTTTCCGTTCACACCCCGCAGTTCGTCGTTGACTGTCGTCATGTGTCGCAGCATGCGATTAAAGGCATGGCTGAGTTCTTCGAATTCGTCCCCCGTGTTGATCTCCGCCCGGAGGTTCAGGTTTCCGCGCGCGATTTCGTCACTGACGTCTTTTAGATGCAGCACCGGTTTTACGATGATGTACCGCACGATAATGTACGCCACAAGCATCGCGATGAACGTTGTGATGATGGCCAACCCAAACATGATGGCACGGTTGTGGCTGAGTTGGTTTTCGACGTTCTCCATTGGCATGCGGACGGTTGCCATCGCGATCGGATCGCCCTTCGCGTACGCGGGCAGTCGTTTTCCGTTGTGGCAATCAAGGCATTCGTCGACCGCTTTGATTGGTTGATAGTAATTCAGGTATCGCTTGCCGTCGGCGTCCTGTTCGAAGGTGTACTTTTCGGTGCCGCCTTGTTCAAATTCAACAAAGGCTTCATGCTCGCGATCGTTGGCGAGCACTTCTCCCTTCAGAATCAGCCCCCATTCGACATCCAGCTTGAATTTGTCCGATCTGCCAAGCCTGTCCAGGAAATCTGTTGCGAATAATTCGTCAGCGGAACCGGACTCTTCTGGTGGCAGTGTTTGAGTTCCTTCGGCAGCGGTGGATTCGTTCATCCGAATGCCCCACTTTTTAACATGCCACCGATACATGATGTCCGGCACAACAAGCTCGCGTGCTTTTCCGACTTGCTGCGACTCAACAATACGTCGGGTGAGGTGGTGAAACATCCAAAAGCTGGCAGTAAGCAGAATCATCAGCGCAACACCGAACAGCAGGCGGCACTTTCGCTCAAGGCTGGTTTCCCCCAGCATCTTTTTTAGACCACGATAATTAATCACAGCATGACTTTCGTGGACATTGGATTCGTAACAAAGTTCCTGACACTACCGGATTCTATGTGCAGTGGGAGCAGTGTTTTTACTGCTCAAATAGTAAGTACTGGCCAAGCCGAAGGCGGCTTCCCAGTGGTGCAGGGCCAGAAACGGCCCATTTCCCCAAGCGAAACCATCAATTGATTCATTAGGGAAGGCTTTCAGCACATAGAATCCGGTAGAGTCAGCAAAGTTCAAAGCCGGTTCAGCCGCGATTAACGGTACGCGATTTCGTATGATACGGGAAATGTCGCGGCCCTGTGATTTCCCCGGCTGTTCGTTCGGGGGGACAGGACTACAACTGTGCATACGCAGCAAAGTCTGTTTTTTCACTGGCGATTTGCTGATTGAGTCTAACAAGGCAGTGCCTCAGACCATTCGAGCTAATGCTCGGAAACGCTTCGTTGTCACTGAGAAAACCTGACTCAACGACAACAAGTTTCGTGAAACAAGTAGTCTAACGAACCGATGGCAACACGAAAATGCTTCCCCGGTACCGCGAACTGAAGTCTAAGAAAACCTGCAATGCATCGAAAAACCATTGTTCTCGGGGTCACTGGAGCCAGCGGATCGGCCTATGCGGTTCGACTTGCTCAAATCCTGCTGCTGGCGGATTGCGAAATCCACATCGTCGTCAGCGACGCCGCACGCCAGGTTGCTCTGCGGGAATTAGGGACGTCGCTGCCAACGGAATCTGCTGATTCCGCCGCGTGGCTGAAATTTTTGACAACAGCTTTCGACAACGCTCCTTCGAATTCCTGGGGCATGAGAGACGTTGAGTTGCCGACTGAGAGTCGGATTGCCGTGCATTCGTTTCGCGACTATTCGGCCGGGATTGCCAGTGGCTCTTTTCTGACGGATGGGATGGTGATCTGTCCGTGTTCCATGGGCACGCTGTCTTCGATCGCAAACGGTGCTTCCACAAACCTTGTTCAACGCGCCGCCGACGTGCACCTCAAAGAACGCCGCCCGCTGGTGGTTGTGCCGCGAGAATCACCATTGGGATTGATCGCTCTGGAAAACATGACGCGCCTGACACATGCCGGTGCGACGATTCTGCCTTCGATGCCGGGGTTCTATCACAATCCTGCCAGCATCGCTGATCTGATCGACTTCATCGTCGCTCGTATCTGCGACCATTTGGCGGTTGAACAAACATTGATGAAGCGTTGGGGCGCAGACGACTGAAGTCGAGCTTCCTTCGTCAGCAATCATCTCTGTCATTTGTCATTTGCCATTTTGATCGCCTGAAGCGGTGGTCAAGCGGATGAGAACGAGATATAGATCCGTCAATTCCGGACGACACGTTTCACTGTCAGTATCGCAGCCCACACTCATGACGAAATCTTCAAGACAATCTACCGGCATCGCACGGCTCGATCAGGCACTCGGTGGAGGCCTGATTCCTGGCACGTTAACAGTGGTCATGGGAGCCACCGGTATTGGGAAAACGCAACTCGGAGTCAGCTACTGCCATGCTGGCACAACGCAGGAGGGGGAATCGGGCATCATTTTCGATTTGACCACCCGCGGTGATTCGCAGAATCAATTGGAGTATGCGGAACGCATGTGCAGCTGGACCATGCGACAGCGGCAACTGATTGATCGCATTGATCCGGCGATCGTTTGGGACCGGGATGCGATTCGATCGGACTATCTGCACGTTTTCCATCGTGGCGGTCGGCGTGTCACGATCGGCGACATGGAACCGGAACAATGGCAGGAATTTAAAGCGGATTTAATGCGTCGCCTGGATCAAACGATCGCATTCTTTTATGGCAACTTTGTCCATGGCGTTCGTCGTGCAGTGATTGATGGTGTTGAGCCCACGGAAAAAGCCGCGGACTCATTTCAGTTTCATTTGTTCGACTACATCTACCATCAGATACTGCGCAAAGATCACGATTGGCTGGCTCGAGATCTGTTTCGCGTGCACTTTCGCTCGCAGCAGGAAGTCGTCGACAGGAATCCGTACGACTGTCAGGACGTCGGAGCGATGTTGTTATACACCAGCCACGAAGTGATGCTGGACGATCTTATCGCTCGTCCGATCCAGTCGGGCGACGTGCTGTCTAACGCGAATACTATCATCATGCTGGGCAGGACGCGGGATGGAAATAAGATTGGCCGGTCAATGTATGTCGCTAAACATCGCGGCAGCGCTTGTGACGATCTGATCCTGCCGTATCAGATTACGGAACGTGGGATTGAGTTCGAGTAGACTCATCGGTTGCGAAATTCGTCGCGAGCACGCTTTCAGGAAGTGGTCGTAGCGTCCGTCGCCCGTGCCATTCCGATCTATGGGTCCACGGGCGAACCGCGTGGCGTGAAATGGAACAATCCACGATGCATCCGCTGCCTGGGACGCCATCATCAGTGGTAGTGGAATTCGCCGGATTTCCTGCCACAAGGATTTCTGGCGAAGTCCACGACATCCCCTATGGTCGGACCGACGGACCTGTTCGCCTCGCTTTCAAATTGACGCGAAACGGTGTTTAATCTGCAGCAGTCATTCCTCAAACTCCTGCCGTGGAAAGAACTCTCATGGTCCAGCCTCACAACTTCACCAGTGCCGATCGTCGAACCTTTCTGCTGAGTGCCGCAGCCGCCACGTTGCTGCCGACGGTGTCTACGCCGGCAGATGAACCAACGTCTGCCAACGAAAGAATCAACCTCGGCGTGATCGGCATCGGTCCGCGCTGTACATACGACCTGACGGCGATGTTGCAGTTCACGGATATTCGCTGCGTTGCCATCGCTGATGTTCAGGAATCAAGGCGTGAGAAAGGCAAGAAGCTGGTTGATGGCCATTACGGAAATACTGACCTGAAACTCCACAACGATTTTCGAGCTCTGCTTGACCGCAAGGATATTGACGCGGTGCTGATCGCGACCGGAGACCGCTGGCATGCAGCCGCATCTATTCTTGCTGCGAAAGCTGGCAAGGATGTCTACAGCGAAAAACCGTGCGGCATTACGATCGCAGACTGCCAGAAACTTGCGGATACGATGCATGCGGAAAGACGTGTCTTCCAGGCTGGAACGCAACGCCGCAGTGTTCCCAACTTTCAACAAGCTGTTCAGATGGCGCACACGGGACAGCTTGGCAAGCTTCATACGCTGCACGCCTCCGTTTACATTCCCACGCTGGACAACACGTGGTTGCCTGCAGAAAAGCAACCGAACCCCAACGTTTGTGATTGGAACATGTGGCTCGGGCCCGCTGCGTGGCGTCCCTTTAATCAGAAATACGTTGATGGTGGCTGGCGTGGTCAATGGGATTTTGATTCCGGCGCGCGTCTGCTGGACTGGGGCGCACACACGGTCGATCTGTGCCAGTGGGCTAACCAGGCCGATGACACGATGCCGATTGAATACGAACCGATGGAGGACAAAATCGTTTGTCGCTATGCGAACGGCGTTAAGTTGATCATCGACTTCTTGAAAGAACCGTTTGGCGATCGTGCTCCGCACTACATTACGCGACTGGGCACCTGCCCCGTTCGCTTTATTGGAGACAAAGGCTGGGTAGAAACAGGTGACAGCGGAGAAGTTGTTGTGCAGCCGGAATCACTGCAGAAAGAACTGCCAGCCACTGAGAAACGCGTTCGTGGCCTGGACGTTTCTGCTCACGCCAGAGACTTCTTTGCCAACATCCGCAGCCGCGGGGCAACAGCTGCCAACCCCGATGTGATGCGACGTTCTCACATCGCCTGCCACGCCGCAGCGCTGGCGTGGGTACTGAAACGAACGTTGAAATTCGATCCAGTGAAAGAGGAATTCATCGACGACGCAGAAGCCAATCTGCTGCGAGCACGGCCAGTCAGAAACTGGACCGCGTGATATCCCTGACAGTGTCCAGCCGCAGTCGCGCGAGTCAGCTTGCCTCGGCGATTGCGGTTGTGGCGCACACAAACTCCAGCCGCGCAGTCACTTTTCCGTCCACTGTGACGCGGCCCTTCATGTAGAACGCGTTGGACACCTGCTCAGTCAGTTCGACTTCGACCCGAATCGTATCCCCCGGCCGAATCAATTTTCGAAACTGCGTATTGTTCTGCCGAGTCACTACGGGAACATCGCCGCTGCTGATATTACTGATTTTTGATATCAATACGGCGCCTGCCTGAAAACAGGCTTCACACTGCAGCACACCCGGAAACACCGGAAATGCCGGGTAGTGTCCTGCAAACAGCGGCAAGTCTGCTGGCAGATGTTTGCTGGCCAGAATTCTGGTGTCGCCGATTTCTTCGACGGTGTCCAGCCATAGAAAAGGCGGACGATGTGGAATGCACCGCTGGATCTCATCCGTGTTCATGATCACAGTTCGATTTTCAGTTCTTCAATTTTGCGGTACAGGCTGGAGAGGCCCAGCTTGAGTCGCTTGGCCGCTTCTTTTTTGTCGGGACACTGCTTCAGCACGCGCGTGATATGCAGACGCTCGTAGTGCCTCAATGCAGATCGCAGGTCATCGGTATCCGGCAGGCTGGTGCCCAGTCCCAGCAGATCCGGAGGAAGGTCCTGTGGCTGAATTTCGTCGACTTCGCACATCATGACCGCACGTTCGATGGCATTGTCCAATTGACGAACGTTGCCTTTCCAGTGAGCTGCCATCAACGTGCGAATCGTTTCGCTGGTCGCACCAGTGACTCGCTTGCCCATGGTTTCGGAATGGCGAGACATGAAATATTCGACCAGTTCCGGAATATCGTCCAGACGTTCACGCAATGGTGGTATGCGAATCTTGACGCCATCCATCCGATAGAAAAGGTCTTCTGCAAACTGTCCTTCCTGGACTTCTCGCATCAGGTCTCGGGACGTTGCGGCAATGATTCGCGCAGTCACTTTCACCGTTTCGGAAGCCCCTGCCGGCATGATTTCGCCGTACTCGATCGCGCGGAGAAGTTCGGATTGTGTGCCGAGCGGTAGTTGAGCGATTTCATCCAGAAAGACTGTACCATTGCCAGCTGTGCGGAAAATTCCCGGCTGACCATCTTCCACGCCGAATAGCTGAGCTTCCAGGACTTCCGGCGGTCGCGTTCCACAATTGACAGCGAGAAATTTCTCCTCCTTATGGGGGCCCGCCATGTGAATTTCGCGAGCGAACAGTTCCTTACCGGTGCCGGTTTCGCCAACGAGCAACACGTTTGAGTTCGTTGCGGCGACTTTTCGAATCGTATTCAGTGTATCCTGCAGAACTCGGCTACTGCCGATGATCTGTTCGAAACCACCGCGCCGATCGAGATCCTTGCGAAGTCTCTGGTTCTCCAGATAGAGATTCTGGAAACTGAAGAGACGTTTGAGGCGATTGGTCAATTCGTCAAAAACGACGGGCTTGATCAGGTAGTCGAATGCTCCTGCCGTGAAGGCTTCGACTGTATTCTCAACTGTCGCATATGCGGAAATGATCAGGACAAACATGCCCGGATTCAGGCGATGCAGCCGACGCAATAGTTGAACGCCGTCGCCATCGGGCAACTGAACGTCGCAGATACCGATGTCAAAATCGCGTTCCCGGACAAGTTTCAACGCCTCAGCGACGGTTGATGCCGTGCCAACTTCGAACCCTTCTCCGGAAAGGAACTCAGCCAGCGTGTCACGGATGATCTCTTCATCCTCAACGATTAGAATGGACTTGGTCAAAAATGTCGGGTCAGGCACTCTGTAGACCTCTTATTCTCGTACGAAAGCGCACGGAAGTATGATGGTTGACAAGGCTCTCTCACAAACAAGAACCTCTCTAGTGAGATAATTGCAATCCACGTTTCGGGATTCAATCCGGTGAGGAAGGAAACCCGCTAGAAGAGCCAACTCCGTCCAAGTTGCGCGGACAATACGTTCTTTGCGTCCTGGATTTTGGCACGGTGGGGACCTGTGGGGTATCCCGCGGGGAATCACTGTGTCCATCCCGCAGATTTCGAAGATGCCTGGCAGCGCGATCAGGTTGGAAAACAGGCTTCCCGAACCAGAGAGATTCCGCTGAGGTATCTGTTCTGTTCTGATATCCCATCGCGGTCACGTAAAATACGGGTGAAAGTCGTCTGGTCTCTATTCGCTAACAGGTTTTGTCGCATGCGGAATGCTCCATTTCATCTTCAATCACGGCTAAGGGCTGGCATTTCACGGCCGACCGTGATCCTCGGAAGCTGTTTGTGGCTGGCTGTCATTGTGGCGTTGGCATTTGTCTGGCAATCCCGACCGGAAAACGCCCAGGCAGCTGCTCAGACGGAAACCACGCAGACTCCGATCCGACCGGGCGAAAACAAGTCGTCCGTGAAGTTGAGTCTTCCGGAAAGGCATCTGCCTGACTTCGAATTCGAAGACTGCACCGGCGGTACATTTGGGCTGAGTGATCTAAAAGGGAAACGCTGGGTCGCCAGTTTCATCTTCACGTCTTGTGTGGAAACGTGCCCCACGATTACTCGTGCGATGATGGAAGTGCACGACCAGGTCGAACAGTCGGCTCCGGATGTGATGTTCATCAGTTTTACCGTCTATCCGATTGTCGACACGGCCGACGTTCTGAAGAACTACTCTGAGACGTTTACTAAAGGGAACTGGGACCGCTGGAAGTTTCTGACAGGATCGCAGCAGAAATTGTTCGAAGTCATCGTGGATGGCTTTGGCCAGTTCGTCAAAGAAAACCCAAACGCATCCCAAAGGCCAGGCTTTGAAGTCGCGCACGCCAATCGCGTTGTGCTCGTCAATGAAGAGGGAATTCCGGTCGGCACTTTTCTTGCGACCAGACCCGAGGACATGGTGAAGTTGCGACGGATCCTGACGGGAAAAGACGACTTCCCTGTGCCAGCCCCTCCCGGAACGGGGCTCTCATTTTCCAATGCGGATGGCAGCCCGGTCGATGTCCAATTTGAATTGAAGCCTGCAGGCGACGGCGCCGCTCAGCCAGAAACCTTGGAGGCCGGGCAATTGAACAGCGATGACGATTCTGTTGCAGCGAAACCTCGTTCTGCGGTGGAACACAATCGCTCGATCGATGAACGCATGCCGCCCTGGGCTCGGATGCTGCCCACCGTGAATTCAGGACTGAACACATTGTCAGCGATTCTGCTGATGATGGGGCTGATCGCGATTAAGACCGGCAAACGGCAAAGACATCGAAATCTTATGATCACCGCCTTCTTAACATCAGCCGTTTTTCTGGCCTGCTATCTGACATACCACTATGCATTGGGAAAATACACGGGCGAACACGGCAAAAAATTCCCTGGCGACGGTGTCGCCGCGATCGTGTATCAGCTGATTCTTTGGCCGCACATTGTCCTGGCCGTTTTTGTACCGTTTCTGGCGGTCCGAGTCTTCATGCACGCCTTCGCAGAACGCTGGAATGCTCACAAAAAGCTGGCCAAAATCACGTTCCCCATTTGGATGTTCGTTTCCGTAACGGGAGTCGTGATTTACGGCATGTTGTATCATTGGCCGTGGCCCATGGCAGTTTCGTGATTGGGAATCCCTGCCAGAGCATCGATTGCACCTGCCAAACTGTCGATTCAGTCTATAACATTATCCAACGGTTGAGCACGCCGCAAAAAGATTGCAGGAACCAGAACCATGAACGATTCGATCCGGAAATTTCTTCGAAGCTGCGTATTGGCTGTTATTCTGACTGGCGCTTGTGGTTTCAGTGCGTCTGCAATGGCTTGTCCAAACTGCAAGAATGCCAACGAAACAGACAGCAATCGTCCACGAGCTTACATGTACAGCATTCTGTTCATGATCGGCATGCCTGCCACAATCTTCACGACATTCGGTATCAGCTTTTATCGGATGACGAAGAAAGCGGAACTGGCAGCGGCTCAGGTCATGGACGCAGCAACTGCTGATGGTGAAACACCGTCGGACGCAGACGCTTCGTAACGCTGGCTTCGATCTGGTGACGCCAGCTGCAAACCGAAGCCTTACCACAAAACCGCATCAACGCGTTCACCGGATTCATACTCTTCCGCCCGCGGTTCCAACACGATCATTCCATTTGCATCTGCGGTCGAACGCAGGTCTGCCGAACCTCCCCAGCGGACGGGTTCCGCCATCATTCCGGATTCACCCGGAACACACTTCGCCGGAAAGTAAGTCAGCCGGTCGCCACGTACCGCTACGTTTTGGCTCAGAGTGGCTCGCACGGTTGTGGGTTCCGGCTTCAGTGCTCCGCAGAATGCTCGCAACGCCGTGCGTACGAACAGTTCGAAGCAAATCATACTGCTGACAGGGTTGCCCGGCAGTCCAAACACAAGACACTTGCGACCGTCGGCGGTGCGTTGACCAAACCACAACGGCTTACCAGGTTTCATCTGAATTTTGTGAAACACCTGCTCAACGCCCGCTGTCGCAAGTTCGGACGGCACCAGGTCCAGTGTTCCCGCAGAGACGCCACCCGACAACAACAGAAAATCACATTCCAGTCCGCGCTGAATACAGGCCTGCAACTGACTGTGATCGTCCCTTGCGATTCCCAACGGAACCGCGGTTGCCTGAGCACGCTGAATCTGCCCCACCAGCATCGGCTCGTTCGAATTGCGAATCCGCCCGGCCGTCAACGGCTGATCGATCGGCAACAGTTCGTCCCCTGTGGCCAGCACGGCAACCGTTGGCCGACGAAATACCGGCACTTCAGCCACACCAAATTCCGCCAGGACGGCGATATGCTGCGGTTCGATAATCGTCCCTTGGGACAGCAACGGCTCACCGGTCTTTGCCAGACAGCCCTGTCGCAGAATGTGACGTTCCGCAGCAACGTCAATGCCTGAAATCGTTACCGTTTCGGGATGGCCTTCGTCGAACCGCACGCGTTCGATCGGAATGACACAATCGCCACCGTCGGGAATTGGAGCGCCCGTCATAATGCGCGATGCCGTTCCGGGTACGACGTTCCAGGTCGGGACGGTTCCGGCGGTGATGGTTTCCAACACGGACAGCGTCTGGCTGGTGCCGCCATCAAGGCCAGTCGAATTCACGACGAATCCGTCCATCATCGATTTGTCAAACGGCGGGCTGTCATGTGGGGTCAGCAGGTTTTCAGCCAGTACCCTGGACAGACAGTCACCAAGTGGAACAGTCTGCGGCACGGCGGTCGTTACGTGTTGCAGAATCAATGCGAGAGCTTCGTCTACGGTGAGCATGTACACGATGGCTTCCTGGAAGATAGTTGAGTTTGTAATGTGATTCGTCACGTTTTCGAATGTAGCGTCGCCTATCCGAGACTCACGCGTTCTTCCGGGTAATCATAGCGGCAGGATTCGGATGGCGTAACCATTGCCAGCAGCAACGTAATCGGTCCCACTCGGCCCAGAAACATCACGGCACAAATCAGCAACCGGGACGGTAACGACAGACCGGCCGTTATGTTCGCTGAAACTCCAACAGTGCCAAACGCGCTGGTGGCCTCGTACAGATGATCCAGAAAACGATGCGGTTGGCGTTCGAAGACGACCAGCAACCCCGTCGTGATCAACACGATGAAAACGCCAATGCCGATCATCGACAGCGATCGCGAAACCTGCGAGGTCGGAATGCAACGGCCCCAGATTTCCACGCGATCGCGGCCACGAAACACGGCCCAGATGCTCAGCATCATGATAGCAAACACAACCGTCTTCACACCACCACCTGTCGATCCCGGAGCGGCACCGACAAACATCAAAAAGATGGCCATCAATTTGGTGGCCGGATTCATCGACTCGTGATCTACCGTATTGAAACCTGCCGTGCGAAAAGTCACCGACTGAAACCACGCGTCGGCAAAGCGTTTGCTGGTCGAACTGCCTGGCGGTGCTTCGAAGGATTCCAGAGCAAACCAGAATACGGCTCCCCCCAGCAACAGAAACAGGGTTGACCACAGCACCAGCTTTGTATGGACGCTAAACCGCGTCTTCTTCCCCATGTTTGGAAACAAGGGAGTTACCGACGGCCGATGAAAGCGTCGACGAAAGCTGGACCAAAGATCATGGATGACAGGAAAGCCAAGGCCACCAAGAATGATCAGCCATGTCAATGGGCCCCACACCTGCCAGCGCGTGCCCATGTCCAGAAATCCATCGTCGTTTAGTGAGAACCCGGCGTTGCAGAACGCACTGACAGAATGAAACGTCGCTTGCCAAACACGTTCCGGAAATGGTCGATCCGGCCACAGTCCAATCAGACTGAACGCACCAAGGGCTTCGACACAAAACGTGAACAGTAGAATCGTCACCAGAAGGCGCCGTGACCCATGCACCGACTGCGCGTCCAGCATGTCACGCAGTGTCCTGGCTTCTCGAAACTGCAGCCCATTCCGTCCGCTCAATACTGCCAAAAACGCGCCGAAGGTCAGAATCCCCAGGCCGCCAATTTGAAACAGGGCGAAGATCACAGCGTGACCGGTCGGACTCCAATAGCTTCCCGTTGGTTCGACGACCAGGCCGGTCACGCAACTGGCACTGGTGGCAGTGAACAATGCAACGTTCCAGTCAGCGGATCCGGAATACACGCCGTTCGCCTCCGCAGCGCGGCAAGCCGGCAACTTCAACAGCAACGTGCCCACAGTGATAACCACCAGAAACGATCCCACGAGCAACACGGCTGAATTTTGAGTCCGCGTCGCCAGCACGCGACAGGCACCCAGCACGCGCGCGATCGCGAAGCCCGTGATGGCGATTTCCGTCCAGACGACTCCGCGGGCTTCCGTGAGTAGTCCGCCATATAACAGGATGCCCAGTCCGGCCAGCCAGACCAAAGGCAGAATCAAATTCGCTTCAAACAGGCTGCCGACCAGTCTTCGCGGAGAAACAACGATCCCAAAGCGAATGGCGCGCGAGACCGCAATGAGTCCCATCACCAGCAATACGCCCCAGCCAAGTTCTCGCACGCGTTGGTCAGACACACCAACGAATCCCGCATGCACCAACATCGAAAGGACTCCCACAATCAACGCCAGCAGTTCTGCCAGTCGAAGACGGTCAAGGACCTGCGTCCACCTGCTGGTAGTGAGTCGGCTGTGCAATGTTGAATTGGAAGATTGAACCAGCATCTTGTCAATTAGGTAATCAGGGGTTGGAAAACGTCAGAGTCTAACTCAAATGCATCTTCCTGCGACAGCACCCGGCGGAATTCCGTTTGCACCACTTGATTTCGAAGGCGGAAGGCGCCAAAGTCAGTGGGTCGTCCCCGAAGCAAAGTCACTTCATGAGGCAGGACAATCGATGTCTTCCCGCCCTGTTCGTTCAACCGACCCGAAATTGATTCTTAACGTGCAGAGCTTTCTGGAAGGGAAGTTTTCGGCTGTTGTTTCGGCCGACGAACTGGGTGAGCACTGGGAACGCTTCTATTCTTCCTACAGCCGAATCATCAATCGCTTTGCTGTATCCTGCGGAATGCAGGATTGTGACGTCGAGGAATGTTCGCAGGAAGTCTGGATGGCAGTTGTGAATGGCCTCCCAAAGTTTCAGCACGATCCCGCGCGAGGTCGTTTTCGTTCGTGGCTGTATCGCATTGTGAGCAACAAGGCTGCGGACCTTGTGCGTGAGCGGATAAGGCATTCAGCGGTCAGCCTGAATGATTCCGGCACTGGCCTTGAGCTTCTTGATCCGACACCGCCCGTGACGCAGAATTTTGAAGCGGCCTGGCGCAGCGAACTGTTACGAGAGGCGATGAAAGTTCTTCAGGAGAAATCCAGGCCGCGTGATTATCAGATTTTCGTAGAACGCACGATTCGTAAAAAGTCGGCGTCTGTCGTTGGACGCGATCACGATATGACCGAAGGCGCGGTCCGTGTTGTCGATCATCGCCTGCGACAACAACTGCAGGACGTGCTGAATACGCTGACCGACGGACTCATGCAGGCGGCGTTCAAGACCGAATAACGCCAACCTGCCGGCTCTACAGCGAATTACGCTGATATGTGGCCGCGGCGAACGGTTTTCGACAGCAAATCGCCTGCTCCCACGCGCCCGACATATCCACATGTTTAGGTAAACTGCTCTAATGGATCCTTGATCGTTTCTGCTGCAGAATCTTTCCGGCCTTACCCAAACGGTCTTTTAGCTTCTCGAACTCTTCGTCCACATCCGGCGGAATCACAGCCACCTTTTCTTTCAGCGCGAACTGCGTGATTTCCGGGATGATCACTTCGCCAGTCAACAACGCAGTGATCAGGCTCCTCGTGCACGCCACAGATGCATTCGATTCCACTAACAGCTGTTCCAGATCTTCGTCTTCTATCCCTGGCGGCAATGACGTTACGCACGCTGGACAACCGGCAACACAAGGGCAGTCGTCGATGATTGTCTGAGCCAGTTCGAGGGCCTCGGCAAAGACTTCGAAAATCTTTTCTGAATATCCTACGCCACCTTCGATCGTGTCAAACACAAACAACGCACTGCGCCAATCGCCCGCGGCCACTTCAATCAGAGACACATCGGTTTCGATGTTCTGAGTATCGCACAGGCAAAGACTCGGAGCCGTACGTTTCAGAATATACGCCAGACCATACAGCCCGGCACCGATATGACGCTTGTCACCCGCTTCAATGGTTTCTCGCCAGTTGGCAGGCGGATACAACGCAAAGCCCGCTGTGTCGTAGCTGAACGGATCCAGCGTGATGGGGCCGTAGCCGATGTTCTCCAGCGATCGTTCGCGAATCTTCTTATAAAGCTTAGGCTGTCGGTTCACATTGATGTAACCAAAGTCCAGTTTCGCACCTTCGGGCGTCGCTTCGACGTCCGTGGCCGCACTCTCCGCGTCATCGGGCTGCACATCAGGAATGTAATATTGCTCCAATGATTCCGTGATCGTGACGCGACTTTCCCAGACACATTCTGTGTAGTAGTCCACATCTACCAGATCGACTCGGCATAGCTTCTTTTCCAGATCCAGATCCATCGACATATAACGTTTGCCGAGATGCTGATAGATCGCGTCTTTGTAGAGTTCTCCGCGAGCCCCAATCGGATCGATTTCTCCGATGACCTCGGTGCCGGAGTAGATTTCAATGTTGTAGTCCGTCATTCCTCGCAGGTTGACGCCCTTGGCCGGATAGTCTCGCTGCGCATACCTGTAGTTGCCATGATACTCTTTCAGCGTGCCATCTTCCTTTAGTACATCCAGAGCCGCAGAATACGCAGGCTCCGGAAACGCGTCTTCAGCGTCTCGCAACGGATGTTCGTGAGCCGCGCAGGGCAGATGCTGTAACAGAATGTACGGATTGTCTGCGTTCAGCCAGGCTCGTTCGATGGGCGCTCGCTTCAGGAATTCCGGATGGTTGACGAAGTACTGATCGATCGGAGTATCGCGGGCCGCATAGACGATCAGAGCTCGCGACCCCCGCCGTCCAACACGACCAGCCTGTTGCCAGAAGCTAGCCATCGAGCCCGGATGACCGCTGAGAATGCACAGATCGAGATCACCAATATCGATCCCCAGTTCCAACGCGTTAGTGCTGATGATTGTTGTCACCGTTCCGTCGGCTAAGTCGCGTTCCAGCTGACGCCGCTCATTAGGAAGCAGCCCGCCACGGTACGGCTTCACTTTCTTTTTCAACGCCGGATATCCATCCGTGACGGCTCGACACAGGCGTTCAACCTGTTGACGTGATCGACAGAAGCAAATCGTGCGAATGCCCTGCTGCGTGGCTTCTCGAATCAGCGGTATGCTGATGGAATTCGGTCCCTTGCGATACATCGCATGCCCGTGACTCTGCACCACCGGCGGGTTTATCAGGTACAGATCACGTTGAGGCCGTGGTGCACCATCACGAGTAATTGTGTGGAACTTACGGTTGAACAGCGCTTCGACGTGTTCCGAAGGATTTCCAATGGTGGCAGAAGAACAGACGAATGTCGGTTTGCTGCCGTGCATTTCGCAGGCTCGCACAAGTCGCCGCATCACGTTGGCCACGTGGGACCCGAAGGCTCCGCGATACGTGTGAACTTCATCGACGACGATGTATTTCAGTCGTGACAGAAACGTGCGCCAGCGTCGACTATGGTTTGGAAGAATGCCTGAGTGCAGCATGTCCGGGTTGGTGATCATGAAGTCGGCCTGCGACTGAATTCGCGTGCGTTCTTCCTGCGGAGTGTCACCGTCGAACGTTCCCAGTCGCATGTCGGCACCGGCGGCCTGCAGCAGTCGGCCCAGCGTGCCTTCCTGATCTCGCGACAGTGCTTTTGTCGGGTACAGCAACGCCACACTGAACGGTGCGTCGGCCGTGATGTATTCGTGCAGGATCGGCAGCAGAAAAGAGAGCGTCTTGCCGCTGGCCGTCTTCGAAACCAGAACCGTGTCCTGCCCCTTTCGGATGGATTCGAAGGCTTCGCTCTGATGACTGTAGAGCTGCTTGAGGCCACTGTTGCTCAGTGCCGTCACTAATCGCGGATCAAGAGCTTCGGGAAAGTCCTCAAACTCACCCGTGGTGTTTTCCATGACGGTGTGCGACGAAATCTGCGCAGCAAACCGGCCTTCCAGATAATCAACAAAAGCATCCATTCCCATGATGGGATCTCCGTTCGAGGAACATTCGCAGCTCCGTGTTTTACGGGGCATGGCCGAGATTTGCCAGTGGTCGAAGATTCCCGTCGATTGCTCTCGGGCCGGCACAGCGCGTTCCTGGGAAAAGTCCATTTCACTTCCTGCTATGCTGTTCCCTGGTACAGTAGACCGAATGGCAGTAAGCTGCCTGAACCGGATTTGTGCGACAGGCGAGCTTACCAGCACGGCGCGCCAACGAGTTCTGGTGGTGTACGATTCCCGCGGTAAGAAGATTACATCGCTGGGAGAATCCGTCGATCCAATCACGAACGATGCCGGTGTCAGCGGCAGCCGAAAGGCCGAACTGGATCCCGAATATTACCAGGAACTCACTGCCGCTGAGGCGACAACGGTCTCCGTAAAATTTGTTCCAGCGGAACCAGGGATCAGTCGCCTGTTGGATGGTGAAGTGATTGATGAAGACTTCACAAAGACGCCCACGGGCGGTTACGGTCTCGCTGTCATGGGGGCTTTGCTATCACTGTTTCTTGTCGTAGCTGGCGTCATGCAGTTGAAGGGATGGGACATCGACATGGATTCAAAGACTGGAAAGATCTCAATCAAACGCTTTGGCGAAGGCTGCTGATTGGAATGGGATCGTCGCTGCGGAGCATTACCTAAAGCCCGTCACGTCAATTAACACGATTTTGGCCGAACAGCCTAATCGCGTCCACGTGTTTTCAAATCTGTGGAAGTAATGGTCCCGACGATACTCACACCGCGAATCGAACCGCAAGGTTCTCTTTGCGGGAAGTCCACCGATTGATTTTTCGTCGGTCTCCGAATGATTTGCATTTGCTGATTCTGACCGTTCCATGGCTCAAGCTTCAGCTCCGGAGGCGTGGCACATTCTTTCTCAGTGATCATCGCGACGCCCTGTTCGTGGACCACGACAAGACAGAACGGCTCAACCTCCGGGTTAAGTTCAAACCGACCATCAGCGTCGGTTTGGACCGATTGAGCAGTTCCCGAATAGACGTCCGTTCGGTTCTGAATGTTCATGCGTTCTGTTGCGAGATAAACGTTGGCCCCGGCCAGCGGCTTTCCGTCGACGCCGAGCACGGTCCCCGTCAGTTGAGGTGCTTTGCTGAGTTTGAAGTCGTAGGTGACTTTCCCCTTGTCTGGCGCATATGGCTGAAAGACTCGGGATTCGGCTGGCATGTATCCTTCGGCTTCAATCCGATACATCCATCGGTCTGCCGGCGCGTTCT
>CALFOL010000492.1 GCA_937919915.1 uncultured Planctomycetaceae bacterium | reverse complement strand
GACCTTTGGGGGAGTTGTCGTAGATTGCTTTTTCGCAGGTGCCGCCGCGGCTTTTGTGGCTGCAGCCTTTGGGGGCGCAGCAGCTTTTGGTGCTGGTGGTGGTGGAGTCACCTTTTTCTTTTTCTTCTTCGGTGCTTTCACCGTTGCCAGACGCTCTGCCACTTTAAGTACGTCAAAGCTGCCTTCTTCGTCATATTCGTCTGTGAATCGGTCAACCAGTTTTGGGTCAGTCGCCAGGCACCGGAGTAAATGGCTAAAGCCGAAAGCTTCAGATTTCTTGACGCCCGCCCTCAGAAACTCAGCCGCTTCGTCAATCGTGCTGTCAGGAGGCACGATTCCCAGGTGGATTGTTGCTCGATGCGAAGAATCGTCCAGGCAAATGACGTAGCTGCCCATCGCCTGCTGGAGCGTGAAGTTTGACACGAACGGTGACAGGTAGTCGATCTTCTTCAGTCGCTTTTGAGCAGATTCGAGTGTCAGTCGAGCCAATTTTTCGAAGTCGTAGCTGTAAGTGCTTTCGAAGACGAATCTGAGAATGGATCGAATTCGCAGTCCCTTCCAATCGGCGTTTCGCAGGGGGCTCAATGTTCGCTCAAGTTCACTTACAGAACTGACCCGAATTTCGTTCAAGTCGAAATACGATTTGATCAGCTTTTCGTATCCCGCTTCCGCCAGGTCCCATGGGTTATCTTCCACGCAGACGGCGAATAACATCGTTTCCAAAACCGGAAGTTTCAGTTTGGGAACTGACTTGCCGTATTCCTTCTGGAGTATCGTTGTGAGCTTTTTGCAGGCGGTGATCTTGTCACTTGCTTTTGTTGCAACTGCCGATGGCATGTTCTGTTCCTGTGGCGAAACCGTGACTGGTGTTTGTAACGGTGTGGGTTATCAGCGTGCTATTCTGTGGGTTCGCTGATGTCGACATCCTCTGTCAAATCAGCATTGATGAGTTCCTCTTCCTCAGTGTCTGATGGTGGAAGAACTTCTCGGAGAATTCTGGATACTTCGATCGACTTCTGCACTCCGGTGTCGATTTCGAATTTCAATTCAGGAGTGTATCGGCTTTTGATGCGATCTGCGACTTTTGACTGCAGATAGCCTCGGGCCGAGTTCAATCCGTGAAGTGTCAGAGCCGCTTCTTTTTCGGTTCCTCTTACGGAGATCTGAATTCTGGCGTATCGCAAGTCAGGGCTGACATTTACAGCCAGGACCGTGACATTACGAATGCGAGGATCTCGAAGTTCCTGCAGGATACTAGTACTAACAACTTCGCGAATGACTGATGCGACTCGGGCGGTACGACGTGATGACATGGTGAGACTTTCCGGATGGGCGTTTCACGCCTGTCCTGCCGTCTGGAATGGCGTGGCCGGAATTCGGCGTCCAGTTGAAACAAGTATTGCTCTGCTGATGGAGCTGGTGAGTTTATTCGAGTTTTCGTTGAATTTCGTCAACTCGGAAGGCTTCCAGGATGTCGCCTTCTTTGATGTCATTAAAGCCGTCCAGTCGAATTCCGCATTCCATCCCGTCACGCACCTCTTTCGCGTCGTCCTTTTCACGTTTCAGCGATGCAAGTCGATAGTTGTTGATGACCGTGTTGTCGCGAATTACATGAACACGATTGTCTCGAGCAATCGTACCGTTCAAAATACGACAGCCGGCAATCGTTCCGAAACGACTGATGCTGAACGTCTGTAGAACGATCGCTCGTCCTGTTGCGACTTCCACTCGTTCCGGACGCAACATGCCTTCAAGAGATTGTCGGATATGTTCGGTGATTTCGTAGATGATGCTATAACGTTTGACCTCGACGCCTTCATTGTCGGCCAGTATTGCGGCTCTATCTTCGGCCACCACATGAAACGCGATGATGACTGCACCTGCCGCGCTGGCCAGGTAGACGTCACTTTCGTTGACGCCACCAACGCCTTCATGGATGATCTTGACCATGACTTCAGCGTGGTCAAATTTATCCAGCTCACCACGTATGGCTTCCAGCGAACCTGGCGAATCTGCTTTCATGATCACAGGCAGCGTCTGTGGTCCTTCGCCTTCGCGACCCGACGCCAGGATGTCGACGATTGTCTTGGGTTTCCCCTTCCGGGACAGTGTTTCTTCGCGGCCTTCGTGAATTCGAGTTTCTGCAACGCCACGCGCGTCTTCGATGTCCTTCATGGCGAAGAAATGCACTCCAGAAGTTGGAACTTCGTTCAGCCCTGTGACCTTGACCGGCATGGACGGTCCTGCCTCGCTGATTTCGTCGCCGCTATCGTTATAGATGGCTCGAACGCGGCCGTAACTTGTACCGCACAGAATATTGTCGCCAACTCGCAGCGTTCCCTTTTGAACGATCATCCAGGCAATGATGCCACGGCCCTCGTCGCGGAACGATTCCAGACACACACCAAGTGCTTCACGATCCGGATTGGTCTGATAGTTGTGCAATTCCGCTGTCAGCTGAATCGTTTCAATCAGATCATCCAGTCCTAATCCGGTTTCACCAGAGGTTCGAATGACTTCGTATTCACCACCCCATTCTGATGGCAGCAATTCATGTTGTGCTAACTGCTGCAGAACTCGTTGATCGTCGACGCCCGGGAGGTCCATCTTGTTCAACGCGATGATGATCGGCACGCCAGCATTCTTGGCGTGGCTGATACATTCTACAGTCTGCGGCATGACGCCATCGTTCACTGCAATCACCAGCACGATGATGTCCGTGACGTTGGCTCCGCGAGCTCGCATACCACCAAACGCGGCATGGCCCGGCGTGTCCACAAACGTGACCGCCTGGCCGTTGCGTTCGATCTGATAGGCTGCAATATGCTGAGTGATGCCGCCAGCTTCGCCCGCAGCAACGTTCGCTAAACGAAGCTTGTCGACCAAAGTTGTCTTGCCGTGGTCGACGTGACCCAGGATGGTGACGATCGGTGGTCGCCATTCCAGCGTGTCTTCGTCGTCTTCATGGTCCAGTGATTCCAGAAGTTCAACTTCAACATCCCGACCGCGTTTGATCTCGAGGTCGACCCCAAGTTCCATTGATACGTCGAGTGCCTCGTCTTCGACCAGCTCATCATTAATGGTCACCATGCGGCCACTTTTGAAGAAGTAGCCGATGATCGACTTAGCTGGTCGCCCGATGGCTTCCGACAGATTTCTGACGGTAATAGGGAATGAAATTTGCGCAGTTGTCTTGAGTGCAACGTTAGACGAGCGTTTTCTGCGTCGTATTTTCTTCTGCGACCGCTGTTCTTCGCGTGCCCGACGCAAGCCATCAATCAGGCTCCCGGTGTTCGGGCCGCGCCTGCCAGATGGGCCCTTAACGCCATCATGCTCATCGCGAGCGTTTTTGAGCTGCTTGAGCTGCTCGGCCAACGGGCTTTTTGTGTCGACGATTGAGTCCAGTGAGATCACCGGCTTCATCGCCTTCTCGTTGTCCTTCTTCGGTTTTTGCTTAGCGACAGGTGGCTGGAAGGTGGGTGCGGATGCGACCAGTGGCCGACCGGCCTGCCTGGCGGCTGGTTTTTCCCGTTCTTTCTCTCTCGGCGCGTCGCCATCGTCCTTGATGGACCCGATGGGCTTCATCTCACGTGGAGCAGATCGCTGCATCCGTTGCATTGGCGAAGTTGGTTTCTGCGGCGCAGCAACTGCAGTCTCGACGGGCTTAGATAATTTATCCACCTCAGCCACTGTCACGGCTGCCTCTTCCGCTGTTTCTTCTTC
>CALFOL010000491.1 GCA_937919915.1 uncultured Planctomycetaceae bacterium | reverse complement strand
ACGAGAACTTTTGACACGAGAACTTTTGACAAAGGCCAGAGCGGCACGAACCCCGCCTGCAGAAATTGAAGAGAAGATCGTAGCCTTGCGAGTCATGGAAGCTCAGCTGAAGGAGGAACTCGGCGACAATCATCCGAAACTGCAGGCTCTAAGACATAAGATCGAAGTGACAGAGAAATGGCTGAGTCAGACGGTTGCTCAGGAACACGACGGCAAGAGTCGCGATAGACAACAGGAACACGAAGGCAATCATTTCCTGAAAATGCTGCAGATGAAAACCGAAATGGTGGAGATCAGGAAGACACTGCGTGAAACAGAAGACGATCAAGAACGCGAAGACCTGCAGGAGAAACTCAAGGAACTCGGCCACGAAATGGCAGAACTGCAGGAAGAGAGTGCCCGAAATCACAAAGAGCATGAGCACGGCGATCACGAACATCCCCAGTTGAAAAAGGTACACGCTCTGCGCGAAGCGGCCCAACGACTGGAAGCCAGTGGTGTGGAAGACTTCGCTCGGGAACTACACCACCGCGCTGAAGAACTTGAGCGGGAGATGCACCGTCCCCAGGAGGGGCCGGAAGCCGTGATTCATGAGATGTTGCAAAATATCGACCAACTTCGACATGAGGTCCGGCAAATGCACGAGAAGCTGGACCACATTCTGGACCTGTTGAAAGACGGCGATCGACGTCACAGGCACAAAGAAGACGAAGATGAAGACGAGTCCGCTGGGATCATTCAGTTCACGCCACGCGCCTCGTAATTGGTGTGGTGGGACGAAGATCGGTATCGAGCTTTTCGCCAGCTGCGAGAGCAGTTGGCGCAGAACGGGCCGTTGCGATTCCGCCATATCGAGATCAACCGATAATATCAATTGCGTTTCGTTGGTTTACGTGAAGGGGGCGGTTTGCAACAATCGCGGCTGTCCATTGAACTTCCGTTGTTGCTTTGCAGGCCGATCCATGAGTCGAATCGTTGTCATTACCGTAGTGTTACTTTCTGCGTTGCACAGTGCACAGTCCGCTGATCAACAAGGAATTCTCAACCGAGAGTTCATCTACGAAGACGCCCCGTTTCCGCAGTGCCACGCATCGACGATTGTTGAAACCCCAGCCGGGCTGGTGGCGGCGTGGTTTGGCGGAAGCCACGAGAAAAACCCAGACGTTGGCATTTGGGTGGCTCGTCGTGAAAACAGTCAATGGTCAACGCCCGTCGAAGTCGCCAACGGTATTCAATACACATTGACCGACGGTACGGTAAAGCGACACCCCACCTGGAATCCGGTGTTGTTTCAATACGCCGATGGCCCACTGATGTTGTTTTATAAGTCCGGCCCGAGTCCCAGCACGTGGTGGGGCATGCTGATGCAGTCCACGGATCATGGAAAAACCTGGACTGTCCCTCGGCGTCTTCCCGAAGGCATCGACGGACCCGTTCGTAACAAGCCCATCCTGTTACAGGATGGCACGCTGCTGAGTGGCAGCAGCACAGAATTTGACGGCTGGCGACTGCACTTCGAAATGACGTCTGATCGTGGAGTAACGTTCACACGAACACCAGCAACTCATGACGGCAAAACGTTCGGCGCGATTCAGCCGACGCTGCTGCGGCATGCAGACGGATCGATTCAGGCCCTGAATCGCAATGAGAACAACAACGGGAGTATCCTTTCCACTGTCTCCAGAGACAACGGACGAACGTGGACCGATCTGGAAGAAACAACATTGCCGAATCCGAATTCCGGCATTGACGCTGTGGCTTTGGCGGACGGCCGTTTCCTGCTCGTCTACAACCACACAGTACGTTCCGGCGATTCGCCTCGTGGTCGTGAGATGCTGAACGTGGCTGTCAGCGACGACTGCAAATCATGGAAGGCCGCCTTAACGCTGGAAAACGAACGCAAGGCTGAGTTCTCCTACCCCGCCGTGATTCAGACATCTGATGGCCTGGTGCATACAACATACACCTGGAAACGCACACGAGTCCGACATGTGACCATCGACCCAGCCAGGCTGTCGCTGAAGGAAATTGTCGACGGTCGCTGGCCATCGAAGTGACCGAAGTGCCAGCACCTTCCGGCATCCGACTCACCGGCTTCCTGTTGCTGCTATTGGCGAACTGCTGGCTATGGATGCAGGGACTTCACGAATTCGGACACGTAGTCGCAGCAATCGCATCATCGGGGCGTGTCACCAAAGTCGTCTGGCACTTCGCGATGATTTCTCGAACAGACGTATCACCGAATCCGCACCCGCTGTTTGTGTGCTGGGCGGGACCGCTGCTGGGATGCCTGTTGCCCCTGATTGCAAGTCGTGCCCTGCGACGTTCGCTGCCGTTGGCGTTCTTCACGGGATTCTCCCTGGTAGCAAACGGTGCGTATGTTGCTGTCGGAAGTTTCGACCGGGTGGGGGATGCTGGCACGCTGCTTCAGCATGGTAGTCCAATCGCCGTGCTGTGGATTGCCGGAAGTTTTGCCATTGTCACGGGATTTTGCATCTGGCATCGTATGGGCGCATTCAACGAACTTCAGGCATGGACCGTCCCAGGGAGTCAGGGCACAATTCAGGCCGTGTTGTTCGTGGTGACTGTCGTTCTTCAAGTATTGTTGCAGTAGGCCCGCGTACCATGCCAGATCTTCCGCCGTATACGTATGTGCCGGGCGTCATGCCGCATCCAATTTCTGATCCGAACGGTCACATGTACAAAAACTCTGGGATGCCTGCCCACTGGTCACAGCAGCAGGTGTTCGACTGGGGAGTGCAGCTGTTCAACGCAGGCTACTACTGGGAATCCCATGAAGCGTGGGAACACTTGTGGATTGAACTCGGTCGCACCACCACCGAAGCCAGAGCTGTTCAGGGGCTAATCAAGCTAGCAGCCTGCGGAGTGAAGTGCCTGGAAGGCAATGCCACCGGAGCAGGTCGGCATGCTGGCCGAGCGGTCGAGCTGCTGGCGAATGAGTGTGACGCGGAACTGTTCGGGAATAGCACGTTGCGTCACGCACGGGAGATCGCATCGACAGCATTGCAATCGCCTTCAGTGTTAAAAGCGACATCGGATGGCGCGCCGATTGTTCTGACCGGGTTTCAGCTGTAGACCCCAGTAAACCTCTCTCCCTTTCTATCGGGCTGGGAGCTCGTGGACTCTGATCGCGCGGAAGTCGACGTCTGTGGTGGGGTCGTGGCCTTGCAGGCTGAGTTGTCCTGCTTCCAGACGCAGTCCCTTGCGGGGGTTTTCGTCGGGTGCTCGTTCGTCAGTCCAATCCAGAACCTGATAGCCGTTCACGAACGTTGCAAAGCGATTGCCCTGAGCGATCAGCGTTTCTGTAAACCATGCGTTGTTGTCTGCAACAACGTACCGGGCTGGTTCGCGGCGATAGATTCCGCCACTGCCAAAGTCGAGAGGCTGCGCACGGTCGCCGCCTTTGAAGTCGTGCTGGATCTGCATTTCGTAACCATGCGAAGGTGCTTTCTCTGTCCCCGCGATTGCTCGGAAGAAAACACCGCTGTTCGCTGGTCGACCATCGGCGATTGCTTTCGCATCGTGGATATTGGCTTCGACGTGCAGGATAAAGTCGCCGAAGGTGGCTTCGGTTTCGATGAATCCCGGCCCGCTTTCCGCATGAATCACATCGTCCCGAACCACAAATGTTCCTTTGCTGCCCGGAACTTCCCGAAAACCCGTCAGGTCTTTTCCGTTGAACAGATCTTTCGCAGTTAATGGTCGCAGGAATACGTTTTTAAACGCGACGCGCCCTTGATTCATCTGCAAGCCAATACGTCCCGAAGATCGAGTGGCGTCGGATTTATCTGTAAAGTCGACAATCTGCTCGTCATCCAGCACGACTTTGATATTCGCTCCACTGCAGGTGACATGAAACGTGTGCCATGCCCCTTCAACTGCTGGAACGCCTTCGGCCACATGCCGCCCTACCAGGCTACCAGTGCCATGAGATTTGTGACTGTCGCAAATATTGAGTTCGTAAGTCGTTTTGGCAGGGTCCGTTCCGCCTTCTGCTGTTCGCAGGAAGACTCCACTGTTACCACCAGTTGCAAGGTGAAAGTCACAGCGGAATTCAAAGTCACCAAACGCGAAGGGAGTCAGCAGTAAACTGATGTCTCCAGCGTCAGCTGTGATGCAACCATCTTCGACATGCCAGTTCGTGCCACTTGGCACGTCCCAGCCGAACAGCGTGCTGCCGTCAAATAAGCTGATCCAACCCGCCCGCAATTCGTCTTCCGAGAGGTTCGGCTTGACGAATTGAAATTCTGCAGGTGCCACTGCGTCGATTGCCGGAGCCGCTGCTTTGGGTGCGGCAATCGGTGTTTGTGGTGTCACTGTTGCTGCTTCTTGTTGTGCTGTTTCAGCAGAACAGCCCGGCGCACTAATGGCGAGGGCTGCGATGATGAAAAGCTTACACAACAGATACTGCTGGTTCGTCATTTGGAGGCTTCCGCTTACGGCAGGTTTACGAAGAGATGCGGGACGGATCTTCGCACGAGGCCGAAATCCCTACCCTCGTCTAATAATCTAGTGATTCTTCTCTGACAGCGTCCAGCGAAGGAACGACTCCAGAAACGTGTCGATATCACCGTCCAGAACGGGTTGCGGATTGCCGACTTTTGTTCCTGTTCGAGCGTCCTTCACGTACTGATCGGGATGGAGAACGTAGTTGCGAACCGTTTGACCGCCGAAACCAATCTTCGACTTGTTGCCACGCTTCGCAGCCAGCTCTGCATCTCGTTTTTCCATTTCCCGCTGATAGAGTTTGGCCTGCAGCATCTTGCGCGCGGTTGCTCGATTTTTGTGCTGACTGCGTTCGCTCTGGCACTGCACAACAGCCCCGGTCGCTGTGTGAGTCAGACGGACAGCTGAGTCAGTTTTGTTAATGTGCTGACCACCTGCACCGCCGGCACGATAGGTATCTTCTCGAACGTCTGAGTCCCAATTGATTTCGACTTCGAAGGTGTCAGGAATTTCGGGACTGATGTCAACAGCCGCGAACGCCGTGTGACGACGGCCGGCTGAGTCGAAAGGGCTGATCCGAATAAGCCGATGGTTGCCGGTTTCTCCCTTGAGATATCCGAAAACATAGGCACCGCGAATCGCAATCGTCGCACTACGAACACCGGCTTCTTCCCCGAGAGAGATGTCCATCTCTTCGATCTTGTAGTCGTTGCGTTCGGCCCAGCGGATGTACATCCGCAGCAGCATCTGAGCCCAGTCGGCGGAATCCGTGCCGCCTTCACCCGCTTGAACCTGAACAAAAGCGCCACAAATGTCTTCTGGTTCAGACATCGTGGCCTGTAGTTCGACGCGATCTACGTCGATTTCCACCTGGACCACGGCGGCTGCAAGTTCTCTTTCACTGGCGGGATCTTCTTCCGCAAACTCCAGCAGCACCTGCATGTCGTCACCAGCACTCACCAGTGACTTCATTGGCGTAACGACGGCCCTTAGCCTCTGCATTTCAGCGACCGTTTCTTTCGCGGATTCCGGACTGTCCCAGAAATCCGTCGCGTTCATGCGGTCGCTGACAACCTTTAATTGTTCCTGTTTGCCGGCGAGGTCAAAGACACCCCCTGAGGTGAACGATTCGCTGCATTAATTCTTCGCACTTGTCGCGCAGTTCGGCTTCCATGAGTGTTTTTTTTGCGTTGGTGAGGGTGCAATCGAAAGAGCCTGCCCAGTCAATGTCCTTGCGACACCTGGTGAGGATCTGAGGTTCGTCAACGCAGTGATGCGTTGGCAGCAGTGGATTTCACCACAGAGTTACCGAGGTTGCAACGTCGTCACGGTTCGCGATGCGACATTGGTCAGAGAACGGAAAGACCGGGCACCAAAAAGCCTTCGTTCGGGGATCAGAATTCGAAATCCTGCGGAAACTGTTCCAGGATTCCGGCATGGTTGGCGAACTGTGTAGGCGCAGAAGAGATCGCTTTTCTCTACAATTCGCAGCATAGGTGAGTTTCAATTTTCGAAACCGAGGTCTCAGTCGACGAGCCTCGGTGCCCTAGGACATCTGTCTTAAAGAGCAATCCGCATGAAAAGATCACTC
>CALFOL010000490.1 GCA_937919915.1 uncultured Planctomycetaceae bacterium | reverse complement strand
GCGTTGGCCAGTGTGGGAAAATCGCGAATTCCGTTCGCCAGGCCCACATCGTCATCGAAGCCCAGTACATGAAAATACTGCTGAATGGAATCGATTGCGTGATAGATCACGACCTGTTCAAAACGATCGTCGTCGCGTGTGTAGTTGTAGATCCGGCTGGTCTCATTGGCGTCGAGGTTTGCCAGCGTTGGGCTGTTCAGCGTTGCCAGATCCGCCCATTCTCCTGTCAGCAGGCCTGTGCCATCGTCCAGTCGTTGCAGAGTCACCGAGATCAATTGCGCGTCGAGTGCTGCACTGGTGGCGTCGTTGCTGTCTGATAGCCCGGCTCCGCTGCCCTGAGTCTGATACGGATTCGGCTCGTACACGTCGCCGGTGCCGGTCGCAAAGGTGATACGATTCTTTTTGGAGAGCACTTCGCCTGTGGTTGCATCAATGATTGTCTGAAACTCTCCTGCCGGTTGGACGGAACTTACGTTCACTTCCCATGCCAGAGCGATTTGACCATCCGCACCTGGGTACCAAACCAATTCTGCTGTTGGCGGAAGATATGGCCTGATGACGCCCACCGCCTGTTCCGCAGCATCGATCGCCGCGCTGCCGTTGAGGGCCGCCGCTGAAACTGTGAGGTTGTTTGCAGTCGGCTGAGTCTCAATGTGTAATGTCTGGATCGCACCATCCGGTCCCTGATGAACGGACACGGCTGAGCCGAACACAGGCACCCCGTCCACGACCTCCTGAAACCGAGCGTGGCTGCTCGCCAGACCATGCTTCACTTCAACCAGGTCGTATTGTGTATCCGGATCAACGATGCTCAGCAATGCTCGGGCACTGCCTTCCGGATCGTTTCGGCTGCCGGCAAACGACATTCCGTCATAGGTGATGCGATCACCGGATGTGGGCACGGCAAACGGCGTGATATCGAAAGCGATTTCTCCGCCCGTACTGCTCAACAATGCGCGATCTTCCAGCAGTTCCAGCATCTGCGGAATGGATCCCCCCTGATACCCCCGAGCGCAGTGCCCGCTGGCGACGAGTGGCCGCCTGCGTCACTGGTCGCACCAAACGGCTACGGAGGGTTTTCAGGAACTGTGACCAATCCTGAATCAAACGTGTCAGCGTGAACTGCATCACTGATATCCGAATCGACAGGAATCCGAGCGACCGCAACGACGGTTTTGCCCAGATTGAACACGATCAACCACCCTGGGGCAACTGTAGAGATACAGATCAGCGAGGAAACGCGTGTATGCAGACGTTTTGCACGTTGGCGGGACTGAACGCAGACAGCAGGGAGAGTTTTCGCGTCAACCTGGCACAACCGTGCGGCGAATGCCGTGGTGGAGGAGTCCAGTGGACGACTCGGCAAAGTGACCTCATCTGACAGGTCAGACGGTCTGGTGATTACCTGACAACCAGCGTTTCATCGAAAGGTCCGGCATCAACATCGCCGGCGGAAATCTCACAAATATCAGACTGATGCACGAAATTCGGCAGACGTTCTTTCCACCAGTCTTCAGCACGTTGCCAGTTCCAGCTGCGGGCAAAAGACAACGACCTTAAAGCCGTCAGCATCTCATCAGGAGTTTGAAAACGATCTTCCGGTTGCTTCGCCAGGCATCGCAACACAATTGCTTCCAAATCCGGGCTGACCGACGCACCCACGTCAGCGAATGTCGGCGGCGCCTGACTGGCATGAGCGATAACTAACTGTAGTGTCTTTTCCAGATCAAAGGGCGGTCGCCCGGCGAGTAAAAAGAACGCAACGGCGCCGAGTGAATACAGATCTCCGCGAGTGTCCGGTGAGATCCCCTGAGCCTGTTCGGGGCACATGTATCGCGGTGAGCCTTTCAGTTCGTTGACACCGGACAGTTCGGGGTCTCGCAATTCGGACAGCGGGCGAACAAGACCGAAGTCCAGTAGTTTCACGACGTCGAACCGCTCTCCGATTTGAGCCAGGAAAACGTTGCTCGGTTTGATATCACGGTGCACCAGCTTCCGAGCCGCGGCCTCTCGTAACGCACTGCAGATCTGTCTGAGGATAAAGACGACGCGATCTTCCGGCATTGGGCCGGTTTGATCCACAGCCTGCTTTAGATTGCGGCCATGCAAATGCTCCATCACGTAGAAAAATGTCCCATCCGTCATCTGCCCATAGTCAAACACCTGCACCGTGTTCCAGTGAGTCAGTGTGGCTGTCGCCTGAACTTCACGTTCGAAGCGTTTCAGAATGACAGGGTCTTCTGACAGATCCGCTCGAATCAACTTTACTGCGCAGGTTCGTTTCATCAGACGGTGTTCCGCCAGATACACATCGCCCATTCCACCGCTGCCGATTTTTCCACGCAGGCGGTATTGTCCAAGTTGCTCCGCTTCCAGTGCCCGACTTCGCCAGCGATTCATGATGGCTGTTCCGTAAATCGCACTGCCTGCCCCGACGGCCAATGACAGCAGATTGCCGGAAAAAAGCCCCGCTGCACCAAACTGCTGCATGCGAAAAATCTGCAGAGCGTCGCGTGAAGATTCGTTCAGGACGATGATGATGCCCGGTATGACGGCCATCGCCAGTACCATGATGGCTGCTCGTCGAGCGGTATTGGGAATGAACATGCCGTAAATCATCATCAGCGCGAACGTGGCGATGATCTGATCTTTGACTGCTGTCACAAATGACACTGCCGCACGTGTGCTTTCGGTAACCGTTTCGGTCGGCAGTGATGCAAAGTGACGAAGGTCAAGATGCAGGCGGATTCCCAGCTGCAACGACAGCCCCAAAAATATCGTCGTTTCCACAATTCGCAGCCAGAAGATCGACGTGTTCCGAGGACTGTACAACCAGATCGACACCGCCAGGAGCCCGGTCAACAGCACGCCGTCCAGGGGCGTCGGGGCACCGGTCAAAACAAATGTGCGCACCGAAAACGCCAGTTTGGCAACGAACAACAACAGCGCACTGGCGCGCAGTCGGCGGCGAAGCAGAGACTGATCGGACGTTTCACTGATGTGCGAGTCGTTGTCCTGAAAGCGAATTCTCGCTAACGAACCACGGTAGTGCAGCAGCTCGGACACCGAAAGTCCGATGCGTGACAACAGCGTGCCTTTGGTTTTCATGATTGAGTCAGAACGCCACAGGGCGGATTGGTAACGGATCCGTTTTCAGCACAACGCATCGAAACACCGATGGATTAGATTAGAGCAACTTACGAAATGATGCAGCCACTGGTAGCGAAAGTCGTCAAGAATTTCTGCATCACTGGTAGCTCCAAAGTGGCCGAAACTCTTGAAGAGTCTCGATACATCTTTTCGTAAACCGCTGGAACGCGTCTGGCTCGCAGGATACGGCAATCATAGTCCCAAACACGTTCTTCGCGGCCACGAGTCAGCAGGAACTGCTGTAGTTGCAGCTTCAACGTTGCATGACGAATCATCTCACAGATTCACAAATTCGTCAGGATCAGATTTCAGATCGTAGCCTTGTCTCTGATTTAGGCCGTGGTAAACCACGATTTTCTCACACTCGGTCTGCAACATTGTGCCGTTTCAGTCCTGTCGAAAGTCCTCACAACTTGGCAGACAGGATCCGCATCCATTCAGCGGTCGGAAACGGTATTGAAGGCGGTACCTGCCAATTCTGCCGTTTTGACTTTACAGCAGGTTACCTAAACATGTGATGCGTCGGGCTCGTGGGAGCAGGCGATTTGCTGTCGAAAACCGTTCGCCGCGGCCACAAGTCAGCGTATTACGCTGTAGTGCTCAGAGTTTCCACGTTGAACGCAGGAACGGTCGCGAACAACTGAAGATAACGGATAGCTCCTCCGTTAAGTGCTTCCGTCACCGATTCTTGATCTGACGTTGTCGCGCTGGTGTGCAGGACGCTGAGGTTTGCATCGTACATCGCAAAATCGACGGCACCTTCGTCGTCATCGAACAGAAGCGAGCTGATGATTTGCAACGTCGGTTGAAGGGATCAAATCGCACTCAGCCAGTCGGTCGTGCGTTCGAATTGCTGATCCAACAGTTGGACTTCACCATCAGTCGCTGTGGCCACGGAATCAAATTCGTCATCAGCGAGGCCCCTGGCAAACAAGCCGCATTCATCTTCATCGTCGATCACCAACGGTGACGCGAAGACAGCCGCTTCAGTCGCAGGCGTCGTCTTAGCGACCAGCTTCACAGCTGATGACCGCGACTCCTCAAGAACTGACGGGGCTCATGGAGGCGACCTGCAATACCGGTGTCGCCGCTCCCGTTTTGACTGCAACGGACTTCCCGGTCTTCGACAGCACATCCGCCCGCACATAAGCACCCGCCTATAAATAGCTTATCATAACTATTGAAAGCAAATATTGAATTGTTTTCCAAATCCGGCGAGAATGTTGTCGAGGCAGTGTCCGAGTGTTTGCAAGGATTCGTAAGCGTGAATCGGCATCCAGCGATATTTGATTTGCTTCCAGAGAATTTCGATCAAGTTTAACTCGGGGCTGTACGG
>CALFOL010000489.1 GCA_937919915.1 uncultured Planctomycetaceae bacterium | reverse complement strand
CGCAAAACGGGAATGCACCCAAGTGGCTTGGTTCGTAGCGCCGCCTCGAAACAGAAGTTCGAAGGCGTAGACCGCCAAATCGGATTTGTAGATTGGCTGACAGCCGACAAAAATGAACGTCATCCCTCACCCTTGCAAATTTGTAACGAAGTCGAAAAGTATCGACACGAGATTCAGTGTTCCCCCTCCACCGATGGATTGAGTCTGGGGCGAAAGAAACGCGACCGCCGTTGCCCAGATTACGGCCAGGAGACAGACGACGTTTGCGGCAAAGATGTCTTACGCCCGTAATACATCGTCTATCGAGGAACGCAGGTTACTCGAAGCAATTAAACTCACAAGTGATCATATGTACACTGCCGTCTGGCTCTTCCTTTGCGCCGCCGTTGGCCCGATCGAGAGTTTTCGCGGCTTTTGATTGTGCTGAAAGACCGGAGTCGGGGAACTCTCCAGTGGCGTTATAGGCTCTGTATTGCCTGCACCGTACCTCGCAAAAGCGGTCAACTCACCAGAGCTGGATCACCGAAGAGAACTTAAGCGGTGAAGCTTACCTCCACTTAGTAAATGCTGCTAAAATGCCCCGCTCTGGGTCATTGCGATGAAATGCAAGCGCTGCCAAACTGACCATCGTGTTTATGCCAGCCGTTTCAGTTCCCGTTGGTATCACCGACTTGTGGGTTTGCAACGTGTGCGTTGCCATCAATGCTGCGCGACCTTCCTGACACCAGTCTGGACTCTGATTCCCGACGCCCCCCTCAGCGCCGCAAGGCTGCGTGACGGCACGTCCGGGGCGATCCTAAGGGGTATGACGCGGCAATCGACATAGCCTACCAGTTGTCAGCGACAGAGCCGCAGTATGTGGCCTTCGTTCCCTGCGATGGACAGGCGTGTGCGACACCAAAATCGCCTGTTCAGAGACTCGAGACGCTGATGCCGCTGTCGTTCAGCCTTCGGTGAACGGGCCTGGGCCAGAGAAACACCGATCGGACAGTTTACTGTCATCGCCCACTGTGAAAAACTGAGTCGACCGGCGCTGAAAGGTCCGTGGCACACAAGGTCAACGAGTTTTTGGCAACGTTTGTCGAAATTGCGTTCCTCTCGCGTTATTATGTGCGGGTTGAAAACGTCCAGCGACCGCTTGCCGGTCAGTGGTAACTAACAGATCATCGGGAAAGTCATGGCGGGAACGAAACTTACAGTCGTCATTTGTCAGGCGCAGGGCCGCAATCCGGTCAAACGTCAGTTGGAAGAAGACATTCTGATTTCGCTGATCGCGGAGCCGGGAGTCGACGTCTCACTGGTGCCGCATCTGTACGACATGTCTCACGACCATACCGGCATGTTGTTCCTGAAATCTGTGCCTGGCAATATTCTGGTCCTGGGTTGGCTATTCGAACGTGCGATACGCTGGACTCTGGACCGCACCGGTGTTCGCGGCCACGAAGGCCTGACGCTGCTGAAGTATGAAGCGGAAGATGACGAACCGGACGAGGATCTCGACGAAGAGCCTCGACAATACAACGGCATCGGCAGTGTCCATGTGCCGAACCGAAATATTTATTGTGTTGATATGCGTGCCAGTGAATCGGCCGACGCATACCTTGCCGAAATTCGTCGCATCGTGACGGAGAACTCGGTGCAGACCGTGGACCTGATGAGTTTCATTAACGGAACTCCCAAGGCCGCTCAACTGCAGCGTTATCTGCAGCCGGAACGTCAACTGGAAGCTCGTCGAGCCCTCGATAGTGGCGCGGCGACATCGGCCGACAAAGAATCGCTGCCGGAAGATACCCGCCGTCGCTGGTATCCGGTTATTGATTATAGTCGCTGTACCAACTGCATGGAATGCATCGACTTCTGCCTGTTTGGCGTCTACGGCGTTGACGCGTTGGATCGCATTCTGGTCGAAGAACAGGACAACTGTAAAAAGGGTTGTCCCGCCTGTAGTCGCGTGTGTCCGGAAAATGCAATCATCTTTCCGCAGCATAAGTCACCTGCGATTGCCGGCGCGGATGGTGAAGTCAGCGGGATCAAAATCGACCTGTCCAAACTCTTTGGCGGCGACGACGGGACTTCGGCGCTTGAGATGGCTGTTGGCGAACGTGACCGGGAACTTATTCTGGATGGCAGGGAAGCTGTCGGAGCGAGTGTTGGCCTGAAAAATCGCGACCGTGACGAATTCGACGAGCTGATGGATGATCTGGACGCTCTGGATTTTTAAACACAATGCCCCGCATACTTACAGTTGATGTCGGTAACACGCGAGCGAAGTTCGGCATTTTCGAAATCGGCCCGGCCGCTTGTCCACAGCCTCTGATCATCAGTGCGGTGCAACTGGATGGTATCGCAGACCTGGCAGAAGAACTTGCACAGTGGTATGACGAATCTGAGATTTCTGACGTCGCTTCCTGTGTGGTGTCCGGCTCGAATCCTCCGATTCGCAGCCGACTCCTCAACACATGGCCGTGGCCAGAACTACCGCCGCAGCTGATTGATTCGCACAGCAGTATACCGCTGCAGGTCGACGTTGAGACACCGGAAACAGTCGGCATTGATCGCTTACTAACGGCTTATGCGGCACGAACATTGTTTTCGACGGATCAGCCAATTGTGGTGATCGATTCCGGAACCGCGACAACAGTCAATCTTACAACCAGCGACGGAACGTTTCGCGGCGGAGCGATCTTGCCAGGCCTGCGAATGTCCGCCTTCGCGCTGCACGACTATACCGCTCGGCTGCCGCAGGTCGATACCGATTCGCTCAGCACTGGGCGACACACCGTTGATGCTCCGCTGCCTGGTCGCAACACAATCGAAGCCATGAAGTCCGGGTTGTTTTGGGGACAGCTGGGCGCTATTAAAGAAATCTCACAGCGGCTGGCGGTTGCCGCAGCTGAAACGTACCGGGACGAACGCCCTGCGCTGTTCATTTTGACCGGCGGTGGTGGGCGGCAACTCGTGACACATTTGACAAACGCTATTTACATCGACAGTCTCGCATTGCACGGATTGGCACTTTTTGCGGAAGTCGCGTAGGTCACGGCCTGGCAATGCCGTCCGATGTCGTTGCCACTTGCCAGGTGAATGTAATTTGACAACAATCGGGCTCCTCCGTTCACGACTCTAACCAGGAAACATTGCTCAATGATCCGCACATGTACGATCGCACTCACGCTGCTGCTTGCATCCACCAATGGTTTCGCTCAGGACGACTGGGTCGAACTGTTCGATGGCAAAACGTTGAAGAACTGGGACGGCGACCCGACTCTGTGGAGCGTTGAAGAGGGCACGATCATGGGACGCACCACGGCGGAAACGAATTTGAAAGTGAACAACTTTCTGATTTATCGCGGCGGTGAGTTCGACAACTTTGAGCTGCAGTTCGACTACAAGATCATCGATGGGAATTCGGGCGTCCAGTATCGCAGCTTTGAGTTACCGGAAGGCAAATGGCGACTTGGTGGGTACCAGGCCGACTTCGAAGCGAAAGACAAATACTCCGGCATTCTGTACGGCGAGAAATTTCGCGGCATCCTGGCACTGCGCGGCGAATCGACGGAATTGACGACCAAAGATGGCAAGATGGTAAAGACGCAGATTGAGCAGTTCGGCAACACTGACGAGATTCAGACCAAGATCAAGAAGGAAGACTGGAACAGCTACAAGGTGATCGCCAACGGTAATCGCTTCCAGCATTTCATCAATGATACAAAGACGAGTGAGTGTCTCGACAACGATGACGAACGTCGCGCAACCGGTTTGCTTGGTCTGCAGATTCATGTTGGTCCGCCGATGACTGTTCAGTTCCGCAAGATACGTATCAAGAAGCTGTTTTAGCGAACTTCTGGCTGCTTCGGCTTAGTCTGTACCACCTGGATGTCAGAGAAGCGTGCGACACCGTTGTTTGCACGCAGAAAAACGTGCTCCGAGTCCCCCGGCGCTGTGGGGATTGCTCCCAATCGCTGGCCATCAATGTCGACGAACCAGCCCGCCGGTTGGCGGCCGATCTGAACAAGAAAATTCACTTTGCTCACGTCGGCAGCACGTCTGCTCATAATTTGGCGCGGCTCCCATGTCTGGAAATTGGTGGCCTCTGTGGATCCCGTTCCGATCTCCGCTCCTGCGGCGGTTATGGGGACAATCAACCTAACCAAGAGAGACTTCAATCTACTCGCCCAAGGGGCTGCGCCACACCTTCGTTGTTTCGCAACGCGGGCTGGCATTAGTGCAACTGCTCGTAGTTCAGGCTCGCTCGCTTCGTTCAGGGCTGTGTCGTGAAAACCTTCCGTTGATGGGGCGTCCTTGCCCCGTCAACGTTTGCGGATGGACGCCGCTAAACTGGATCGCTGCAGTGTTCCGCTGTGGCACTCCGATCTTTTGATCGTGGCTTCTTTACTGCGATCGACCGCGGCTCCTCGTCGCCCATCAACAATTTAGGATTTGAGGTCCGCGAGGTACGAGCCGGAACTCAAATCCTTGTTC
>CALFOL010000488.1 GCA_937919915.1 uncultured Planctomycetaceae bacterium | reverse complement strand
GCTTCCAGCCAGCGCTGTTCGGTACAGAATCTGCGGTTAGGTAACCGGTCCGACAGGCTGTGATTTTCGGGCCAGGGGCCTATCAATTTACTTAGAGCAGTTTACATGTTGTTGTGACCGGTACTCGCTCGCGGGGCCAGGCATTCTTCAATCAAAACCCGGCCCCCGCGGCCTGCAAGTCAGCGTAAGACGCTGTAGCCCGAATGTCCCATCCTCAATCCGCTGGTGGCAACGACGACAAACGCAGGTCACCGGTCGTCTGGCAGACGGCACGTAGCGAACCAGTACTGCTGCGTGTGCTCGACAACATCAAAGAACGCTTTGACATCGACGGGTTTCACGATGTAGCTGTTGCTGCCCAACCGATAGGCGTCTGCAATGTCCTGGTCGTCGGCCGATGTTGTCAACACGATGACCGGAATGCGGCTCAGCTCCGCGTGCTGCTTCAGTTCCGTCAACACCTGACGACCATCTTTACGTGGCATGTTCAGGTCGAGCAGAATCAAATCCGGCCGAGGGCAGTCAGCATGCGCGCCTTCCTGACGCAGCATTTCCATCGCTTCCACACCATCCCGCGCATGACTCACGTTGCTGCGAAAACTGCTTTCTGCCAGGGCTCGTTGGGCCAGATGGGCGTCCGAAGGGCTGTCTTCAACCAGTAAGATTTCGCGGTGAGTTTTATGAAGCATTGGCCCGAATGGCGTCAGAGGATTTAAAGGAGGGGAATGCGTGTAAGATTCTTCCGCAACCGAATTTCAATAGTGGATCCGCTCGATTGATTCCGGTCGTAAACCAGCCTCAGCATTCCACCATGCCGTTCCACAATGCGGCGACAAACTGCCAGGCCAATTCCGGTACCGGGGTATTCCTTACGGGTGTGCAGACGTTTGAAGATGATAAACACCTGTTCCGAAAACTCTTCGGGAATTCCGATGCCATTGTCTGAAATTAACAGCTTCCAGTATGCCTCCGCGTCTTCTGCCCAAATTCGCACAATCGGCGATTCGTCGCCGCGATATTTGATCGCATTGCCGATCAGATTCTGAAAAAGCCTGATCATTTGCCCGGCATCAGCCTGGATTTCGGGCAATTCAGAAATCTCAAGCACAGCACCGCTTTCACTAATCGGTGCCTGCAAAAGAGCTAACGCTTCATCGATGGCTTCTCGCAAATTGATCGTGGTGAACGGACTTCCGTGGCGACCAATGCGTGAATACTCCAACAGGTCTGTGATCAGCCGCTGCATCCGTTTGCCGCCATCGACAATTATCTGCAGGTACATCTGGCCGTTGTCGTCGAACTTATCTTTGTACTCCATCTCCAGCAACTGGCAAAACCCCACGACTGACCGCAGCGGTTCCTGCAGATCGTGAGACGCGACATACGCAAACTGCTCCAGTTCCTGGTTACTTTGTTCGAACTCTCGATGCAGTTCCTGCAACTCTGCCACTTTGGTCGCGAGGCGTTCCTCCGCCTGCTTCAGTGCCGAAATGTCTCGAGACAACCCTAACGTGCCGATGATGTTTTGATTTGCGTCGTGTAGCGGCAGCTTTGTCGACAGGACCCAATGGTGCTGTCCGTCCGGCCACAGCTCGTACTCTTCTTTGTTGATGATCGGTTCGCCGGTTTCGATGATATGTTGCTCGTCGGCACGATATTCATCCGCCTCTTCTTTACAGAAGAAATCGTGGTCCGACAGCCCAATCAGTTGTGTTGGATCGGCAACCTGAAACACATCCGCGACCGTCGGGTTGCAGCGAATGAACTTAGATTCTCGATCCTTAAAATAGATCGAATCCGGCATGTTGTCGACCAGCGCGGTCAGGAAGTGCTGTTCGAGCAACAGTTGTTCCTGCGTGGCGACTAACGACTGACGGGTTTCCTGAAGTGTTCGTTGCGCGGGGCGGTGTCGCAACAGAAACAGAATGATTCCGGCACCAACCACCAGCAGGAGTGCAGACGACAATGCTCCCCAAACGGATCCCACGCTGAACGGGCGGCCGAGATGCCAGTAGGTTACGAAATGCAGCATGCCGCAAACGCTGAGCAGCACGGAGAAGAATCGCAACAACCGACTGCGAACGGCTTCCGATGGAGACCACATCAGAAACAGCGAGATGATGGTCATGGAACCAAAGGTCACCAAATCTGCCAGGCCGCTAAGCCATGCGTTTTCAGCGGCAATCAACTGCGAATCGTTGATCATCAGGCAACGCACCAGTGTCGAAATTTCAAGCGAGTCAGCCACAGATCGCTCCCTGAAAATCGCTACCGGCGACGATGAAGATGTCGGCTGCCAGCGATGTCATCGTGACGAGTCGCCGTGCGGATATCAATCGGCAATGCGCGGTCACAGAGCGAGGCAGCAATTGCCTGTGTTGGGCAGACTTCGACGACACTTTGAATTCGAGCTTTGACTTTCAGGCAGGCAACGACGAAGCGTTCCTGATCATTGTCCGGACACTGCGCCCGGTATTGT
>CALFOL010000487.1 GCA_937919915.1 uncultured Planctomycetaceae bacterium | reverse complement strand
GCACGAACGCCGTTGATCCATCCACACTGGAGACCAGAATGAATGCGGACATTGATAAGTTGATCCTGGAGGCTCAGCGAGCAAAGCTTAGTGAACGCCGTACAGAGCCTCGTCATCCTTTTGTGCGACCAGTGCAAATGTACCTCGGCAAAGAAGCTGCGGTGCTGGCGTTCAGTAAGGATATGTCTAAGCAGGGAATCGGAGTAATTACGGACATGGAGCTGGAGGCCGGCACAATCAGCCGTGCTGACAATTCATTCCACATCGCACACACCAGTAACGCTGAAATGTGAACTGCGGTGGTCGGATAAGTTCGGCAAAGGCTGGTTTCTGACCGGATGGAAGTTCCTGTCGAGCGCCGCAGTGCCGAGGGGTGTCTGAACGCGGCGCCCCAGGTTTCGTCCCTCGCAAACGGAGAAAAAACAGGTTCTCGCCTGTGCTGGCTGTGGTCGGTCCTGTTTCTGCCTGTGGGAAAACAGAGGACGCGTTAACCGCCGTGTGTTGTTGCGGTTCGATGGGATAAAGCCCCGTTCGTAACATCTTTTGGCAGGCCTTCAGACATGAAGATTGTGATTCCTGGTGGCAGTGGTCAGGTTGGATCGATTCTGGCGCGAGCCTTTCTGGTGGGCGGTCATGAGGTCGTTGTTCTCAGCCGCGAACCGTGTTGTGCTCCGTGGCGAGTTGTTCGCTGGGACGGAGTGACAGTGGAAGACTGCTGGGCGAAGGATATTGATGGTTGTGATGTCGTGATTAATCTTGCCGGGCACAGCGTCGACTGTCGCTACAACGAACGAAATCGCCGGTTGATCATGGATTCTCGAGTCCAGTCAACTCGTGTCATTGGCAAGGCAATTGCCGCGGCGGTTCGACCACCTGCGATCTGGCTGCAGTCCAGTACGGCTACGATGTATTCACATCGATATGACGCTGCGAACGATGAAGCAACGGGGATTCTCGGCGGGGTGGAAGATGATGTTCCTGATACCTGGCGTTTTAGTATTGATGTCGCTGTCGCGTGGGAGCAGGCGGTTCGGGAAGCGGATACGCCGAACACACGAAAGGTACTGCTGAGGTCAGCAATGACGATGAGCCCCGATCGTGGCGGCGTATTTGATGTGCTGTTGCGCTTAGTTCGCTGTGGTCTGGGCGGCACCTCCGGAGACGGGAAGCAGTATGTTTCCTGGATCCACGACAGCGATTTCGTGCGAGCTGTGAATTGGCTGATCGCACATGATGAAATCCAGGGGGCTGTGAATCTCGCGTCGCCGAATCCGTTGCCGAATGCGGAATTCATGCGTGGGCTCAGAAGAGCATGGGGAATTCGGATTGGACTTCCCGCTACAGAATGGATGCTGAAGATCGGCACCTTCCTGCTGAGAACCGAATCCGAACTGGTGCTGAAGAGTCGCCGCGTTGTGCCAGGTTGCCTCGAGGAATCGGGATTCAAATTTGAGTTCGCCGACTGGAACTCGGCAGCGCAGGATTTGTGCTTCCGCTGGCGAGAAGCTTCAGCGGATGCGGTGAGGACCCTGCCGTCCGCCGCATCGGATCGCAAAAGTCTGCCGGTAGCTCAATGACCTGGTATAGGGCCTGGGGCCTGCGACGTTTCGCTGCGCTCATGGATCAGGTTGTTGCCATGTTACCAGCCTGCAAGACAGAACTCTGGACTTCGTAGTCGTGTTCGTAGCTGAAGTCGGGGTCCTTTTCGTGACGCACGATTTTTGCGAGATCTGCGGCATCCTCCACGTACCGCGAGTACTTTGGAAAGCTGACGTCCTGGTAGCCCTTCTTGTAACGCCCACGCGGTTGCGACAATGCTAATCTTGCTGACGGATTGTCCAGTGGCTGAATGTGCATAGTGCCCTGAGTACCACAGACGACAAGATGGCGCCTGGCGAAACCATCCACTTCTGTCACGCTGGTTCGGACTGTGGCCGTTGCTTTAGGATATTCGAAAACTGCCAGCATGTTGTCCATGAGGTCATCTTCGTCGGCGGTTGAGTGTCGCGGGAATGCGGTCACTTTGTCCGGGGCACCAAGAACTCCATGCACCAGATCGATGATGTGGCAGCCGAGTTCGAACATCGTGCCGCCGGAAAACTCGGCCATCTCTTTTCTCATCCCGGCGGTCCCCATTTTGCTCATGACGGCATGTACTTCGAACACGTCGCCCAGCCAGCCGTTCGCGAGCAACTGCCTCAGTAACACGATCGCCGGATTATAGCGATACATGTAACCCATCTGGACGGCCACGTGCCGTTGCGCCGCATCGTCGAGTATCAGACGCAGTTCCGGCAACGAAGCGCCCGCTGGTTTGTCCATGTGAATGTGCATTCCAGCGGCGACACATTTTCTGGCAGTGACCAACAGGTCGCGGACCTTTGTTTCCACTCCCACGACCTGCAACCCCGAGATGTTCAGAAGTTGTTCTTCCGTCAGGAATGGAACGTCCCGGTACGTGTCAGTGTCTTTTGCCTTGCGTTGTAGTTCGGGATCAGATTCTGCAACGCCGACGACTTCGTACTCATCGGACGCAAGATAGGCTTTGATTTTATCTGCGTGAGCATGTCCGACGCCGATTTGTGCATACTTGATTTTCGCCACGCCAATTCCCTTCTGTTGAAATCCCACGTTGTCAAAAAAGCATGCTACCCGGAAAATCCGCGTAGGAAAACCGGGGCAAGCTTATTGCGTCTACATCACGTCACGCGATTGCAGTCCGATTTTCATCAGGCCTGCAAACCGGTATAGTCAGGCAGCCTGGGCCAGACCTCTCATTGGAGGCAACCTGCTTACGTTGAGCCAGGTTTTCTGAGCGACAACGGAGTGTTTCCGAGCGTCAGCTCGCGAGGTCTGAGACAGCCTTGTTAGAGTTTTGGAATTCGAGTTGGCCGTACGGAAGGGACCAATGCTATGTCTGTAAAGTTACGCTGCGCATACTTCAGGAGTTCATGGGTCGTAATGATTGCTGTCCTGGCTTGCAGTGCTGTCGTTGCCTGCCAGCGAGAATCCGCGAATGCTGAGGAGCCGCCGCCGTCCGACGAGTTTCCGGCTTTTATAAAGCGTCAGGCCGCGGAGTTGCGGGCGAATGACGCGGCGCCCGACTCCTTGTCTGTCTGGCAGCAGCAACGATTGCAACTCCGCGAGAGTCTGGAACGTGCGTGGGGCGGATTCCCCGATGAACATGCGGAGTTCGAAACACGTGTGCTGGGGACGTTGCAACGAGACGGGTATCGCGTAGAGAAGTTGATGTTTCAGACATTTCCAGGCGTCTGGATGACAGCAAACGCTTACGTTCCTCAACTTGTCGGACCGCGTCCCGCAGTGCTTTGTGTGCATGGTCACTGGAAGGGAGCCAAACAGGATCCTCACGTGCAGGCACGCTGCATCGGACTGGCGAAGTTGGGATTCTTTGTGCTGGCCGTTGACGCAATGGGAGCTGGCGAACGTGCGGTTGGCAAGGCGTTGGGGGAATACCACGGCGAAATGGTTGCCGCCACCTTGTGGCCGATTGGTCGACCGCTGAGCGGGCTTCAGGTTTATGAGAACCGACGCGCCGTGGATTACCTGTTGACTCGACCTGAGGTGGACGCCGAGCGACTGGGAATTACAGGAGCCAGTGGAGGCGGAAATCAGACAATGTACGCTGGGGCGTTCGACGAGCGTTTCAAGGCAGTTGTGCCCGTATGCTCGGTCGGAAATTATCAGGCGTATCTGGGAGCCGCCTGCTGTATGTGTGAAGTCGTTCCAGGTGCGTTGCAGTTTACAGAAGAGTGGGGAGTGCTGAGTTTGACGGCGCCACGTGCGCTGATGGTGATCAGTGCGACGAAGGATGCGTTTCAGTTTTCCGTTAATGAGGCGAAGAAGTCGCTGGCATTGGTTAAACCTGTCTACGAGTTGTATCATCATTCGTCGTCAATTCGGCATACCATCTTCGAGTCTCCGCATGACTACAATCGCGAAATGCGAGAGGCGATGTATGGCTGGATGACGTTGCACCTCAAGGGCGAAGGTGATGGCGCTCCGATTGCCGAACCAGAGCACCAGACGGAAGAGCCCGAAGCACTGCGGTGCTTTCCTGGTGACAGTCGACCGGATGACTGGCTGACAATTCCGCAATTCGCCAGGCAATTGGCTGAACAGCTACCGCAGCGGTCTGAGCAATCTGCCAATGCTGCACAGCG
>CALFOL010000486.1 GCA_937919915.1 uncultured Planctomycetaceae bacterium | reverse complement strand
TTGTCATCAGTTTGCGCTATGCTGCGTTTTTATTTGTATTGTTACTGGTCGTGTCTTCAAGCACACCGAAAACAAACAAAGGTGACAACTTTCAGTTTGCATAGTTACCGCCTTGAGGGTCGATGAGGTGTGACGTGATCGCTCATGTGGACGCGCAGGTTGTCAACAGAAATTACAAGCTCGAAGTCACCGGCCTGTGCTCAACGTTTTTTTCTCGTGAACACAAGGTTTAAGTTGAAAGGAAGAACCTTTTGCCTCCCAACAAATACGCGGTGGGATTCGGATGCAGGTCACCGCGAGTTCATCGCAACGAACGCGCTGACGGTATCGAAGCTGGCATAGGGCCTTCTCGAATCATGACTCCGGACATACCCAGGACGGTCGTTATTATTACGGACGTTTTCCTAGCCGACATGATGGTGATACCCCGCCGCTCCCCCTCGCGTTTGGGCGGAATTTTAGACTCGCCGTGGGTGGGTCGCGATCGTAGATCGTAGTGGTCGGCGGTCACACTGTTACTCACGTTTCTCTATTCTCTCGTCTGTCGGCTTGTCCGTGTTGCAGTCGAAGGCATTGAATCCGCCCCGAACCGTAGTGATTCCGGAGGGCCGTCTCTGTGGCTGATTCGGAAGGAGTGCCGTTGGATCCATCTCAGCGTCGCGCTGTTAAGTTGCCGGGGTCTGGCCTGAAGCGCGAACTGTGCGAAGCGGAATTGAACCGCGTAAAACGGACGGAGCCGAGCGGCGGGTTTATCAGGCGAGTTCGTGTCTGCCCGGAATGCGGACATCGAAATAGAACGTCGGAGTGGGGTGTGAGCCATTCAAGACGGGACAGATTCAGCCGCTGGATTCTGTAAGATATCGCTCCTTCGAACGTGAAGCAGCGAAGATAACACTCAATGCTGCAGAGTCAGTGGCTATCACAACAGGGCTGTTGGTGCCGTCGAAAGCTTGGATCTTTCGGCAATGTCGGGCCTTTTGCGTGAATTCCGATCCTCGTAGTGTGTCGAATCGAGGCCCGCAAACTCTGCGTTTAGTGTTCACGTAGAGGGGGCTGACGAAGGTTCTCAATTTGGAACTTCAAGACCACTGTCGGTTAGTCCTCGGTCACTTACGGCGCGAATTGCGAGGCGGCGAAAACTTGATTGCTACGCCATCATTTTGATGACAGGAGCAGCTGTAGACGCCACAAGGTTGGGTGTCCGAATTTACACCGATCGATCAAACCGAAGCAGGTTGACACCCCGAATGTTCGACACTCAGCCCGGTTAGACTGACGCGTGCAACCGTTTCTTCACTGCACAATTCGGGGCTGGCGGATGCGATTTGAGGAGTTGCATTCAGATTAGGACCCATTTCAAAGACTGCCGAATTTCGCTGATGCGCACGATCCCGTTGTGCGGGAACGCGATCGAAACCCGCTACGAGCAAGGCACCGATTCAGTGCAAGGGGCCGCTCCGGGAGCAATGGAAAGGCGCCGCGTTGCAGCGGCTCGCCGGTCAAAGACTCGTCGCTGCAAGTGACCAGACAAGGGCGATGTTTGCCCGTGCGGCTTCCCTGGTACGGAAAACGAATTCTGTACCACCACAGGGTAATCCACTGGAGCATCATGCATCCGGCTTCGCGAAGGTTCTTTGTTCGGCTGTCTTTGTTACGGGCGTGGATCCGGAGTTCGCCGCCGAGAACATTGGCTACTTTACGGCTCCCTACGAGGAGCGGGCCAACATGAAGTGGCGTGTCGATCGAGAAAACAGGGCCGTCCACGTAACACTGCCCAACGGTGTCACGCGCACGACGAAGTTCATTCGAGATCTTGGGTGTCAGCCCCTGCCTCGTGGTGAGAAGTCGGCTTTCTTTGAGCGGCCGAATATCGAATCAAGTTTGTCGGACGCCGCAACAACGAATTGGCCACCGGCGGAGAAGCCGAGGATATCGATCCGATTCGGATGAATATTCCACGCAGCGGCATTGGCACGCGTGAGACGGATGGCGTGCTGGGCGTCGAGTAACGGCACCTGATGACGCAGCTCCGGCAGTCGATACTCAGGGATGATGTGGCAATGCCGTCCTCGTTGAGCCATTATGCGATGGGATAGCCCTCGCGGTCGGTGACGTGGCGGAGTGTAACCGCCGCCAGGACAAAGCAGATGGCGGCACCGTTGGCCCTGTCGACAGGCGGCAGGCGGCAGGCGGCAGGAATACCTCAATTTCTAATTTGCAATTCTCGAACTTACCGTCGCCAACCGGCGTTTTGCCGGGCCACAGGGCAATGCGTTCGGTCGGTGTGAGTTTAGCCGCATTGGCTGGTGTCTGTCCCGGCAATGGTGAAAAGACTGATCGTCGAGAGAAAATGGATGTTTTCATAAACTTCATTTGTCCTCTCTGCATTGTTAGTCCGGCAGCTTCCTCCGATTGGTAATTGCAATGTGTGCCAGGTACCATCGCTGGCTTCCGCATTCAACGTTCTAAGCGGCGCGGCCGCAGCTAAATTCGAGCTGACGCTCGGAAACGCTCCGTTGTCGCTTCGAAAAGATACGCGCAAAATGGTAACTTGTTTTCTGAAAGAATCTCACTCTGCTGCGATTGAAAACAAGCACACCTA
>CALFOL010000485.1 GCA_937919915.1 uncultured Planctomycetaceae bacterium | reverse complement strand
CCGTCCGCAAGTCGCGAAGACTGCTGCGTGCAGTCGGATTCGCGGATGGTCGCAGTCTTTCAGAAGACTGCGTCCGGCGGTCACCCATTCCTGTTTGTCCAGGATGACGCGGGGAATCCTGTCGGACTGGTTGCTGCCGAAGATGTATTAAAACGAGTCACCAATCCGGATCCCAGCGAAATGGTCCGCTGGATGGACATGCCCGCCGAAACGGCTTTGCAAAGCCGTTTGGAAGTACCGAACGTCGGCGGAAAGCCCGTTACTGATGAATCTGCGCTGAAGAAAGTCACCAAAGACGGCGTGCTGCTGGGAGTGATCACCGAAACCGATGTGCTGATCAGTTGGCGATCGATTCAGAAAACACTCAAGAATTCGCAAGGCGACGCCGTCACCGGTTTGCCGAATCGTGCCACCTTCGATCAGCACCTGGAAGCCGAGTCCAATCGAGCTCAACGCTGTCACCATTCAGTCGCGGTGATTCTGGTTGACCTGGACAAGTTCAAACAGATTAACGACACCTATGGCCACTCAGCGGGCGATTCGGCGCTAAGCACCGTTACCAATGCACTGCGAAAATCACTCCGCTCGTACGACATGGTCGCGCGTTTTGGCGGTGACGAATTTGCGGTGATCTGCAGCGGATGCCGACCCGGAGAAATTGACATTGTGATCCGGCGTCTGCGGGAAGAAGTACTGAAACTGCAGCACGATCCGACTGTACCCAAGCCGGTTCCGACGATTTCCGTGGGTGCCAGTGTGGTTCACGACATGAAGGCTGGCGCAGACATTGCTGAAATGATCGAACGTGCTGACGAGTGTTTGTACGCTGCAAAACGCGTCGGTAGAAATTGTGCGTTCAAAGTAGAAACGGTCGACGGTGTTTCGCCTGACCCTGAGTTTGTGGAAGACCGTTACGCCGATGTTGATCGGAACCGCGTTCTGTTTGTGGAGGCTGGCGTCTGATGTTGCAAGACTGGTGTTTTTGGGTAGCAAGTCTGCGGCCGGACGAACTGATATTAGTTCTTGGCTTGCTGCTGCTGGTTGATGCGCCGCGATATGCGTACAGCGTATTACTGATGGCGCTGTGGGACTGTCTGAAATTCCCATTCACGAAAAAACTGCCCGGACCACATCAGGCCGACTACGAATACCTGCCGACAGTGACGGCAGTCATTGCCGGGCACAACGAAGCGGACACGATTGCGGAGACGATGCGATCTGTGTGGGACCGTTATCCGAATATCGAATTGATCGTCGTTGACGACGGCTCGACGGATGGCATGGCGGAAGCTGCGAGGCTGTTTGCCGACGGCCGGCCGAACATTACCGTCATGAAACGCGATGAACGCGGCGGCAAGTCATCGGCACTAAATATGGGGATGATGCGGGCGACTGGCGAGGTACTGATTACCATTGATGCCGATTCAAAGCTCAGCGATACGTCGATCTATGAACTCGTTCAGCCCCTTAAAGACCCTCACGTTGCAGCCGTTTCCGCAACAGTACTGGCGTGGAACGCGTTCGCGTCATTCTGTGCGTGGTTGCAGGCGTACGAATATCGGCAAACGATCTTCATTAGCCGCATGGCTCGAGGACGCGCTGGGGTACTGGGCATTGTGTCTGGCGCTTTCGGAGCGTTTCGGACGGACGTGCTTAAGAAACTTGGCGGCTGGGATGTTGGCCCAGGCGAAGATGGCGATTTGGTGCTGCGAATTCGCAAAGCCGGCTACAAAATCGAAGTGGCTCCCTACGCGACCTGCTTTACTCAGGTGCCGACCAGCTGGAAACGTTTGTTTACACAGCGTTGTCGCTGGGACCGCACAGTCATCACGTTTGAATGTCGCAAACACAATGACCTCGCAAATCCGCTCAGCCCCAATTTTCGCTGGTCGAATATGGTTCTGATGGCCGAACGCTGGTTTTTTAACGTAGTCTGTGTGTACACGTTTTGGTTGTACGGACTGTGGGTCGCCACTGTGTATCCAGAAAGTTCGTGGAAGCTGCTGTTGCTGTTGTACTTCTGCGGACTGTGCGTCGAATTTCTACAGGCGCTGACGCTGTTGTTCTACAGCGATCGGCCAAGACACGATCTGGTGCTCTGCCTGGCGTTACCGTTTTACCCGTTCTATCAGGTTTTTATGAAGGCCGTGAACGTGTTCGCGTTGCCCCGTGAGATCTTCTTTCACTCATCCGGCGACGACAATTTTGTGCCACTGAAAGTCCGTCAGGCAACGTGGCGCTGGTAGGCCGCGAATGCCGCTCAACTTCTACGGATTGTACCCGAGATTCGGGGCCAGCCAGCGTTCGGCCACCTTCACCGTGATGCCGCGCCTCGCTGCGTAGCTAACGACCTGATCCTGGGTGACTCGATCGACAGCAAAGTAACGAGCTTCCGGCAGGCTGAAATACAAACCGCTTACGGAGGCTGCCGGCCACATGGCAAAACTTTCCGTGAGACTCATGCCCGTCGCGGCTTCGGCATCGAGCAGTGTCCAGAGCTCGCCTTTCGGCAAATGGTCCGGACAGGCCGGATAGCCGAACGCCGGGCGAATGCCCTGATACTTTTCCGCGATCAGTTCATCGCTGGAAAGTCCTTCGCCCTT
>CALFOL010000484.1 GCA_937919915.1 uncultured Planctomycetaceae bacterium | reverse complement strand
ACTTCTTACGGTTTTACAAAACCGAAGAGATTTCGAGTCAACCACGAGCTAATACCGACTCAGCCTGTTGGATCTCAGCAACTCGCACAACCCGACCTGGTCCGATCAGAACACGGACGCTGTTTGGCGATGGGGTGAAGTGATCTCTGGACAACGCGTTGTTGGAGCGTCACTGGCCGTACTGTCCGGCACCCAGTGGCTGGACGAATGGCAATCGCTGTCGATGGCGCGCAACCTTGGTGTCGCTACGATGTCTCCTGTTCAGAAGCTGCAGTGGCATCGAGATGAAGCCGCGCGTTCTCGGGCAGACGAAAACTGGCAGGCCGTGGTGTCGCATCTGGATCGTGTGCTGGAGGCCGAACCGCAGGACATCGCCTCCCGCTACGCCGGTGGTTTTGCCACGTATTCACTCAAAAACTACAACGCCGCGATGGCCGATCTGGAGCAGTGTCGAGGCGACGCAAATTTCGGAGCGGAGTCGCGACATTACTACGCTCACTGCCAGATTTCTCTGCATCAGTATGCTGAGTCGATTGATGAATTGACGCAACTGCTGGAGGAATCTCCGGCCAACGCTCACTTTCTGTACCTACGGGCGATCTGCTTCGAGCAGGTCGATAATCCGGCCGCCGCAATTCGTGACATTGACCGCAGCTATCAGATTCCCCCGCAGGCATCTGCCAGTTCCATTCGCAGTGCGGCGTTACGGATTCGGAATCTGACGATTGCCGCCACAAAACAGCACGCCTGGGACGCCGGTCTGCAGGGAGCGAACTGCCTGTTGCGTGTGCTGAATTCCATCGCGGAAACAGAACGTACAAATACAGACCACTTCAATCTCGCCTGCGGCTGGTCACTATCTGTCGGTGCAACCGCAGGGGGAACGTCTCCGGAAATTGCATCGAAGACCGCGGTGTTATCTGAGAACGCGGTGCGGGAGCTGCGGCTGTCGATCTCCGATCCAACTACGGACCGGCAGCGGATCATTGCAGACTCAGACCTCGACGACCTGCACGAGTTCCCAGCCTACCAGCAACTCATCGCAGAGTTGGCTGCGGGGCAGATGCCTGCCGTCGACTGATAATCGCCTGAACCTGCTGCCTCATAGGGAAGATGCGGCAACCCTGAAAAGGTCGTCTCTGCAATCGGCATGAGCCGTCCATCACAGTGTGGAAAGAGTAAAAGTTCGTCCATCCTCCTCCGGACGTCACTGCTCGGATTGGCTACCGTAGAAGCACTGGAAGCAAACGTAGTGAGAAATCCGGTTCTCTATGTTTTAACTTTCCCTCGGTGGCGAATAATCTCTCCACTAATCAGGTAGACGACGTCTTCGGCAATATTCGATGCATGGTCAGCAACCCGCTCGATGTGTCGAATCACAGAGAATAGATGCATGCCTGGTTCGACCAGTGACGCGTTTCTGCCCATGTCAATTCGCAACGCTTCAATCAGCTTGTCGTTGAATTCGTCAACCACATCGTCTTGCGCAATCACCGTGCGGGCAGCATCGGCATTTTGTTCGATGTAAGAATCGATGCTGCTGTGCAACATTGCCAGGGACTGAGTCGCCATCTCACTTAACTGCGACGGCATCGGGAAATCAGGAAATGCTGACAGCGATGCTGATCGTTCTGCGATGTTGACGGCAAGGTCCCCGACGCGTTCGAGTTCGCCTGAGATTTTCAGGACGGCGGCCACGCGGCGAAGATCGTTCGCGACCGGGTGATACAATGCCAGAATCTTAAGGCATTCCTCCTCGATCCGAATATCAAGTTGGTTCACTTCGTGATCTCGCACCGCCAGTTCGTTGGCTAGCCCACTACCGCGATTCTGCACACCGCGCACGGCCTCCGTG
>CALFOL010000483.1 GCA_937919915.1 uncultured Planctomycetaceae bacterium | reverse complement strand
GGCCATTTGTTGTTCGGTTTCCCCTGCAGCCGAGCGCCAGTCGCTCCGCTCACCCCAGCGAGCCGCTTCCACCTCACACTTGCCCCAACGCTACACCAAACGAGCTTGTAAAATGGGATACAAACATTGCCTGTCTCTTTGATTCTCCTGTCCCTTTGATTCTGCGGCATGACAGTGCGCTCAATTCTGCAGCCTTTCAACCACTTCGCTCGCTGGCGCTTTGTGCTCGTAAAATCGCAGGTTGAAAAACTGCGTGGCCCTCGTGTGACGGCCTGTGCGACTGCGCACGCCGAGACCGTCTTCGCGAAACGTTAACACAAAGCACGCCGACAACTCATATTCCGTTCATCAGCTCTTCATGTTTGAGACAAAGATGCCGCCCATGTCACCGCAGACGCGGTGACGACTGAAGGCGATTTCGAAGTTATTTCATTCTTAATCGGTAGTTCATCAGGCATTCAAATAGCCGCCGATACTTGCCGATGTTGAAAGCTTCGAAAAGGGATCCCGCCTTTCAAAAGCAAATTGTCTCACTAAAAAACAAACCGGAGTCGCGATTGGCTCCAACAGTTGTGTCTGTCTTTTCACTCAAAGGAAAACTTGTAATGAAACGGAACTCAGTCAAGCAAGCCGCACGCCGCGGTTTCACACTGATCGAACTACTGGTTGTTATCACTATCATCGCAATTCTGATGGCCCTGGTTCTGCCAGCCATTCAGTCTGCTCGCGAAGCTGCCCGCAGCACTCAATGTAAGAACAACCTGCGTCAGATGGGCATCGCACTGTATGCCTTCGCTGAAAACGACCGCTACGACCGAGTCTGTACCGGAGCGTACGACTTCGTTCGCGATGGCGATCCCACAAAATTCGGTTGGGTGGCTGATGTTATCAGCATGAACGCTGCTCAGCCTGGCAACATGCTGTGCCCTTCCAACCCAATCAAGGGTCTGGAAAAGCTGAACGACATGCTTGGTACGGTTAATACGTCCAACACATCAAAGGCTCCTGCCGACCGCAATGACCTTGGTGGTTTCATCGCCGCGTCGGTAGCTGCAGGCACAATGACTGCAGTTAGTGGTGTGTATACAATTACGCCCGGTGCGGCTCATGATGCCGTTGTTAAGAAGACAATTGACGCTGGTTACAACACTAACTACGCATCAAGCTGGCACATGGTTCGAAGCGGAATTCTGCTGGAATCATCAGCCACAGCTTCGTTCCCACAGGGAACTGTTAAGGCCAAAAAATGTAAAGACTTCCAGTCTTCTCAGGGTCCAATGAAACTGTCTGTTCTGGAAACATCCAACGTACCATCCAGCAACGTTGCTCTGTTGGCTGACGCTGCTCCTGGTGATGCAAAAGAAGCCATTCTGGCTTTGGGCGACGTCTCTGGTCTGCCTTTAAGCCCAGACCTGCGCAACGGTGCTCGACTTGGTGAGTCATTCAACGACGGCCCTGCTTACTGGGAAGACTCTAACAACAGAATTCGACTGATGGACAAGGGCGAGCTGGACGGTTCTGTCCTGGCCGACTACATCCCGCAGGGATATCCTGTTGAAGGCGAGATTGTGAACGAAGCTACCTATGCTGCTACAGTTGGCGAGCTGGTTCTGCAGGACACACGTGACTTCTATGCTGTTCACCGCAATCAGGCCAACGTTCTGATGGCAGACGGTAGTGTCAAAGTTCTGCGTGACTCGAATGGTGACAACTACTTCAACCCGGGTTTCCCTGCAGCTGCCGGCACAGCTGCCACAGACGGCTACACGAGTGCTGAGTGCGAAGTCAGTTCATTCGACATCTTCTTCGGCATGAACCTAAGCGACAGCAACATCGGCAAGGGTAACTTCGAATAATCGAACGACAGACACATGACGTGATCATGTGTCTGATCTGATTTTCACCGACATTGAACGGTCGGCTCTCCGCGTTGCGGAAGGGTCGGCCGCTCGTGTCGTTTTAGCTCTCTGTTCCTGAACGTCCTGCCCGTGAGACACACATCAAAATTCGTCGTCGCTCTCTTGTTGTTGCATACTGTCGGTTGCGGTGGCGGAGACGATTTCAGTAAGCCACCGGAAAATCTGGCAAACGTTCGTTCAAAATCGAAAAAGGAAAGCGCGCCTGCGAACGCGGAGAACGCCTCCAGGAAAGAAACGTCTCCACAAAAAGACGCGGACTCTTCTGCCGCAACCAAGCCAGAAAACGCGACGGTGGCAACAGCGCCGAATCTGCCGCTGGCCTCGGAAAACGTCGATGTCACAGAACCTGCTGCAACAACGAAGACTGAAGCACGCTCGATTCGAGACCCGGCAACAGCTGCCAGCGTGGAAGGTGAAACTGTCACGGCAGGCGGCAAAACCAAGGCAGAGCTGGATGCCGACAAAGAAAAAAAAGAGTCGGTCGCAGGCGCAGGAATGTCGCTGCTGGCTAAACTCAAAGTCGGCGGCGATCTCGACGAAAAGAAGCCTGTTAACGCCCGAGCAGCACGCAACGTGATTGCTCGAACTGGCCGTTTAGCGTTGGCGGCCGAAACCTGGTTCCGATTACGTAACCAGCTGGCGAAGCGATTTTACGTCGCAGCTACTCCGGATGGCGGCAGAATCGCCGCTTCGTCCGGAGAGCGCAGTCTGGGTGTCCTGAGTACTCAAGTCGAATTCCCTGGCAAAGAGCTCGGCTGGGCCCGCAACGGCCGCACGGTTGCTGCCGTTGTCACGGAAAAAAAGGAAATCACAACCCAGCCAGTCACTCAGCTGCCGGGTGTCCTGACGTCACTGGAACTCATTCAAGGCGGTGATCTGGTATTGGCCGGAACAGCCGACGGTCGGCTGATTGCCCGCAGCAGCGCGACATCACAGAACTGGGACATCTATGCTCAGGATTTGTTTGCCTGGCAGGACGAGCGACGTCCTTCGACACGTGTGGCTGATTCAGCCGTCATGGCCATCCGCGTCATCAATGACGAGCGGCTGCTGACGATTTCCGAGAATGGTGAATGCCGCGTCTGGAAGACATCCGACGTCGTCCACGCTCCGATTAGTCCGCTAAAGATGACGGAAGATCAGGCACGCTCCCCCGAGGCTCCTGTCCTGACAGCTCAGTCCCTGCATTCGATCTCACTGCCAAAGTCTCCAATACTCAGCATAGCATTTTCCAGTGACGGCCTGTTGTGCGCAGTTGTGACTTCAGACGAAACCGTCACCGTGTTCAATACCGCAGAAGGACGCATCGTCGACACCATCTCAGCCGCTCGCCTGAACGATACACAGCCCGTGGTGGCGCTGATCGAAGCACAGCAGATGCGAGCTCTGATCGGTCTTGCTGACGGTCGCATTCTGCGTCGTGCTCTAACCGGTGGCGAACCGGTTGAAGGCGTTGACGACGCTGGCCAGGCAACAGACTACGAAATCATCTTTGCCCCGGACCTGCGAGATCGATCGGGGTCAATCACGGCGATGGAACTCAAGCATGACGGAAAGTTGCTGTACTTCGGACGTCTCGATGGATTTGTGACACAGTTCGACCTGCCTCGCAAGCAACAGCAGCTGACTCAAAAGCAACACAATGGCCCGGTCATCGAAATTCGCAGCACTCCGGCCGGAGCATTTACGATCGGTGAGGACCGCATTGCCAGGCTCATTGACACTCCAAATCCGCCTCAACGGGGAGATGCCCAGACATTCAAGCTGCCCACAGACCGAGCTCTGCAGGACAAGCAGTTGATTGAACCGGATGAACCGCTTAAGCAGGACAAGTTCACCGTTCGCAGAAACTTTGACCACGATGTCACCGATGCAGTTGCGGCTGCGGTCACCATGATCGGCATTCGTCCGTCGGATCCCGTGGTCGCTCTGTACGAGCATCGCCTGCGAGTGGCCCCTGACGCTGAACAGCGTGCTGAGATTCGTGAGCAATTGCTGGCGGCACGGTCTGAACCATCGCTGGCGAAGAATGTGGGTACCACATCACCCACCAAAATTTCGGAGTTCATGGCGGAATTCGATTTTCAATCGAAACCGTTGCGACGCGTTGTGATGGCGTTGAGCAACGATGGGAGCACGCTGGCAGCGTCGCAGTACTATAATAACGCGCGGCTGCGATCCGCCGCACCTGACCAACCGGTCATCGTATGGGACACACCAACAAAGACCAGACTGCGGACATGGAGGCGATCGAAGGGCGTATTTGACCTCAGCATCGACGCGACCACCGGAGTCCTGTTGCCTCAACCGTTTTCTGCACGCATGCAGCTGCTGACCGGTGATTTTCTGCCCGAAGAACGAGAAGGGTTGTCGTCCGGGCAATCGCCCGATGGACAGAAAGTCGTCATCGGGATGAAAGGACTTCCTGGCTCCGCGACTCCTGTACTGGCCATGCAGTCTGTGGATTCGATACAGCGCCTCACGGGAGTGGAAGCATTCGGAGGTGCTGTCCCGGCAGTCGCGTGGTCGGCAGACGGGAGTTCGATTTTCGCCAGTGTTCGAGAACGCACGCAATCGCGATTATTAGAGCTGGATTCGCACACTCTGAATGTGCTGACCGAAATCGTGGCGGAGCCCATGAGTGGACAGTGGGATATCGAGGCACCCGGAGCACCGACCGGCACTTTGGGGGTAACGACGATACTCCCTTCGCCGTCAGGAAAACTAATCGCGACCTATGGACACCATGCCGCCACCGCTGCACCGTACCAGTTGCGAATCTGGAAGAAGTCCAATGAGAAATGGCCGCAGGAACAAGTGGTCGTTGTGGATTCCAAACAGCCAATGCTGGAAGCCGAGATGACAGATACGCCAATGGTCTTCGTAAATCAGCAGGACTCTATGCTTGCACTAATTGGCCTGAAAGGCGTAGCGATTGTGAATACGCGCACCGGTGATATCGATGAAACCCTGGAACTGCCTAACCTCGGCACACGACGGCCAGTCACTTTACTTTCCCCTGATGGAAAATTGCTGATTGCTGGCGATCAGGAAGGGAAATTGTGGATCTGGACCCTGCGCGCACTCAAACGCAAACCACAGGAGTTTCCCGCACAGGCTGGGCCAATCACGGGATTGGCGATGTCTGAAAACTCCCGGTTTCTGGCAACGATTGGTGAAGAGAATCGGATTCGCGTCTGGGATATGGCGGCCTTGTTGGAAGATTCGTCGCGAGAATCCAAATCCATGAGCCGCTAACTCAATTGCCCTTAACAGACTTCATCAATTCTTCATCGACGAACGCCTCATATCTTCACACTCCGGAACGATAATACACCGTAAGTTGAATGAAAACGTGATCCGAAATCCCGTCAGCGGAAGGTGGTGTCGCTGTGAACACTGCGACTGAATGCCTGAGCTGCAAATCCAAAGTCATCTCGAGTGCAGTTTTCTGCCCCGAGTGCGGAGCAAAAATGATAACTCCTTTCGTGACTCAGCCAGCTGCCGCTTTTGCCAATGCGGCGGATTTTGAGGCGTTCACAGCGGGCGCAGTCGCCACCATTTCGGCTCCACCGCGACCTCTGTCTCAGGAGGATATGTCTATAGAAGAAGCATCCGCGCTTCTCGACCAGCTTCTGCTTTCGCCTGGCCCAGTCGAGTCCGCCACATGCAGCGGACTCAAGGGTGATACCGACCAGGAGATGGTTCGTATACAACCGACTCTGCGGAATACAGCAGCCCGGCAGTCGGCAAAAGTCCGTTCCGCGAGAAAAACATCGGCTGCCTCAGCCGATGAGGATGAGGATTCAGACGTTGTACTCGTCGACACGATCAGCCCCGTCGCGGCACTAAGGCAATCGGTTCCGATGCAGCCTGAATCGCACCGAGCCAACGTGGCTCCCACGGAGCAACCGGTCACCGCTCAGCAGGCAACTCCGACACAACAACCGACGCAGGCAGTAGCGCCTGCACCGATGATGATTCCCGTCCCGATTCCGATGCCACAGTGGATTCCCGCTTCGGCAGTTCAGCAATCTTCGACAGACGTAGATCAATTGCCCGCTGTTGATTCGGAAAAAACAGCTGTCGAAAAATCACGTCTGCCGGATCCGGAATCTGTTGCTAAACCAACAACCGTTTCTGCCGTTTCGCGTGAGAACCTTGAATTAGATACAGCGAACGCTGCTGATGCCCCGGCAGCTGACACTGGTCGGCAGCAGGAAAGAGTGCAGGTGCTGCGCCGGTTTCACAAGCTCGTCGAACAGGCAAAAGTTGATCTACGGCCTCTCCAGGAACCGCTCGTCGGAAAAGCGCCGCGGGGCTTGCAAAACAACATCGGCAAACTGCACGCGATGGCCCCGGCTAAGTTTGATGATGTCGTCGCTCAGTTGAACCTGATCGCAAAGACGCAGTCACCGTTTGCGCTGCAGACATTCAGGGACTACATCGATAGTCGACAGGTCCGTTACCGCCAGGCCGCCACGGATGGTCTGTCCGGAATCGTGGCCCCTGGCGCAGCAATCGCGCTGCTGGACCGGCTGCTGGATGATGTCGCCGCGGTTGCCAGTTCCGCTTTGGCCGGCATCGTACGGATGGGGTTTGCAGAGACCGTGCCGGTGCTGGTTGCTTTGGGACGAGTCGACGGTCGCAGTCGGGTCCAGATGCGTGACGAACTGTGTGAGCTGACCACTGAAGTTCAGGAACGACTTGTGGGCCCACTAAAAGATGCCGTGAAGGCGAAAGGCGATCCAGCGGCTGCCGCATTCGCCGTCAGCTTGCTGTCACATATCAAGGGTGGGGAACTGCTGAAGATGTACATGTCTCTCACGCGTCACCCGGCGGCACCAATACGAGTCGCAGCGATTGAGGCTTTGGTGCAGACAGAAGAAAAGCAGATCGTACGTTTCCTAAACGGCGGAATCAAAGACCCTGACCCCCGTGTTCGCGGTGCAGCGGCAGTGGGAATGGCAAAGATCAGCAGCCCGAAAAGCGAGTCACTGTTGATCGCAGCACTGGGGGATGAGCAGGCGTCTGTTCGTCGGATCGCCGCACAAACACTGGTGGACTTCGAAAGCAAAGCTGTCGCTGGCGCAGCGTCGAAAGCACTAAATTCGGAAACCGATCCTGGCGTTGTGGAAATCCTTCTGGAAATCGTCGGCCGAGGCGGAACGGACGACGCCCTGATTACGCTGCAGAAGTATCTTGAGAGCGACGACCGCGAACTGCAACATCGCGCTATGGCAACACTGCGACGCCTTAAGAATCCGAAATCAGCGAAACTGGTCGCTCCGTTCTTAAAGAGTGACCACCATGAGACTCGGCGACTGGCCGTCGAAACGGTTGGCCTGCTAAAGCACAACAGCGTCCTTCCGCAGTTACGCGACATGCTAAGATCCGACCCGGAAGAACAAATCCGAGCCGCCGTCGCACGGTCTCTGGGCGATCTTAAAGATACCGCAGCCGTCAGCCTGCTGGAAGAATCTCTGCACGATGGACGGACTGTGCGGTGCCAGGCAGTGATTGCTCTGGGCAGCATCGGGCTGAAAGAGTCCGTCCCCGCTTTAGTGGCTCAGTTGCGCGACACGGCGGCAGAAGTACGATGCCACGCGTGCAACGCATTGGGACAAATTGGCGATCTGCCGGATCCCGAACCGCTGCAGAATCTTCTCGAAGACAAAGAGGCCATGGTTCGTCGCGGGGCAGAGGCTGCACTCAATAAGATGGGACACAAAGTCGGACAGGCGAAGTTGGCCCGACGACTCAGGAAAATGACCGCCTTCATGATGCCGAGTGTCGTCGCTGGTGCAATCCCTGGCGGAACGGCGATGATTATTGCTGTCGTCGTATTGTCAGTCGTCGGCATTGGTTACAAAGCCATGGATACGGTGTCTGCTGCCGGGGAGGCGGCATTTACAATCTCGGATGTTCACGCCATTGCCGTGAATCATGATGGTTCACAAGTCAGCGTGGCTCGGAAGTACAACGTGCTGGAAGTCTGGGATACCACATCCGGAGAACTTACAGCACAGTTTCAAGCCGACGCGGGCGCGGTAGGAATTCTTTATCGGCAAAATGGCAATGCCCTGATACTGGCTGGGCCGAAGTCGTTCGAAATGGATACCACGCGAGTTGCCAGCGAAGGAAAGCAGGCGTTAGCAGTCGCCGGCCTGAATAATCTCAGCACTCATCGCGTGGCATCAACGCCGGATGGAACCAAAGCTGTGCTGTGCACCTCTGCCGGCAAGATGACTCTGGTCGACATTACATCCCAAAAACAAACCTTAACTTTCCAGGTGAAGGACTTCGGCGCCAGGGATTCAATAACGATCAGCCCCGATGCCACTCTGGCATTCATTGGCAGTTCTGGTGGACTGTTGAAAGTCTATTCCTTAGAGGATGGCAAGCCGCTGGGACGTCTGGATATTGGCATGCGAATCGACAGCCCCGGTGCCGGCATCACGGCGCTGATGATGGATCGATCCGGCTCGATGATTGCCGTTGGAACGTCGTCTGGAAGCGTGGTCGTGGTCGACACGAATAAGATGGAGGTACTAGGGAAGCCGTACTCTGGAACTGGCAGTATTATCGGCCTGGCGTTTCAGGGTGATTCCAAGCGGCTAAGTGTGGTGACCAGTCAACGGGAGCTGATTACGTGCAATGAAGACTTTAGTTCCGGGAAAAAGCTGACGACATCGATGAGCGAGCTGCCGGAACGCGTTGCTTTTTCCAGTGATGGAAATGTTGCCGCGTTCTTCTTTGCGGAAAGCGATGAATTTTGTGTAGTTGATCTGGTCAGCGACAAAGTGCTGGCGGTCTATCCCAAACGCGGCTAGCAGCGCAGTTTGTTGATAGAGCGTTGTAGTCAGTTATTGTGGGAATCTCT
>CALFOL010000482.1 GCA_937919915.1 uncultured Planctomycetaceae bacterium | reverse complement strand
AGGTGCAAAGGCCGCGGTCGCTTTGGCTGCGTCGTGTTCGTTGACAGCCTTAATGTACTCAGACCGTGACCGATTCAACTCAGAAATGTCAGATGCAACAGTCGTATTCACCAGCACAGTGGCAGAAAACAGAACCATCAAAACTCTCATCACGCAGCCCCCAATAGTGGTATAGAATCATTTTCAGAGGACATTACAATAACTCAAGGTGCACCCCCAACGCGAGTTTTGCCGTCACTTTCCAGTCTTCGCCACCATACCCAAATCGTTGTCTCGCACCACACGCAGCTTCGTCGTCATCTTTTCGCGAAACCCGTCAACCACGTCACGAAACCCCGGGAGTTCGGCTAGATTCGTGTACTGCAGCGGATCTTTTTCCGTATCAAACAGCTCGATACCGCCAGACGCATCTTCGCTGTACTGGATGTAGGCCCATTTCTGCTCGCGAAGCAGGAAACCTTTCCGCATCGGAGCCACACTAAACGCCGCGTCTCGCACGACATACATCGGATCATCAAGGGTCGAAGAAATATCTATCCCCTGGATACGTTCCGGCACTTCCAACCCGCAAAGTTCGGCCACCGTGGGATACAGGTCCAGGAGCTCGACCAGGCTCTCGCAAACAGCGGGCTGCTTGCCAGGCACACTGATAATCAACGGTACACCAGCCGATTCGTCCCGCAGACTCACCTTCGCCCAGAAATCATGTTCGCCAAGGTGGTAGCCGTGATCGCTGGTAAAGATCACGATCGTCTTGTCTTCAATACCAGCATGCTTCAAGGCTGCCATGACTTTTCCAACCTGAGCATCCATGAAAGCAACAGACGCGTAGTAACCACCCATCGCCTTCTTTTGACGACGGATATCCATCAGCATATTTTTGCTGGTCTTGTAGTTGATACCCGCTTTCGGAATATCGTCCCAGTCGCCAGTAACTTTCTCCGGAAGCACCATTTTGTCGTAGGGCAGGAACGGTGGATAATACGACTTCGGGGCCACGAACGGCACGTGAGGTCGCACGAACCCAACGCCCAGCCAAAACGGTTTATCCTTGTGCTTATCGATTAATTCAACCGCCTTCGCCGCCGTCATGCCGTCGGAATGCACCATATCATCGCCATCCGCTTCGACAACAACAAACGTATTGCCACCGACAACCGGCTTCTTCCCATCCGGATTTCGCTCCAGCGTTTCGCCGTTCCCAGGCGCCTTCCATTCCGGGCCTGGACTATTAAATCGCTCGGTCCACGAAGCTTCGTCGTCGGCACCGTTATAGTTGTTGTGATCGCGGCCATCGCCGCCCCGTTCTACGCCACCGGGCACACCCATGTGATAAATCTTGCTCACGCGAGCCGTATAGTATCCGTGGTTTTTAAAATGCTGAGGCCACGTTGCACGTTCCCCGATTTGCGGTCGCGGATTGGTGTAGCCCAAAACGCCAGTTGCGTGCGGATAATACCCAGACAACATCGATGCTCGCGACGGTCCGCAATACGTCCCCTGACAATAGGCGCGTGTGTACCGAGTCCCTTTGGCCGCAATCGCATCAATATTCGGCGTACTGCACACCTTGTTGCCGTAACACGACAACGCCGTCGCAGTCAGATCGTCGGAGATAATGAACAGCACGTTGTGTTGTGGCGTGGCATCAACCGCAATCGCAACGGATGTTGTCACAGTCAATAGCGTCAGGAAGCACAAAGCACGTCGCATGATTTCTCTCCGGGATGACATGAACAATCAGCAGACTATCCGATCTCACAGCCGTTGGAAAACCTGTGCGCAGAATTCACTGATCGAATGGTGACGACATCATGAACCCGGCGTATTGACTCGCCCAAGAAACAGGATCGCCCCTGTGTCGCGTTCGCGAATCAGGCACAGGAACGGACGGTCCGCTCGAAACGTAGGCGTGAAGTCAACAAGGTCAACTGGCACTGCAGACGTGGGGGCCATCATGACAACGGCTGTGGCCGCGGCCGCTTCCGTGCCTTTTTCGTTGACGTCCAGAAATGCTTTGTGAATGACCGTGCCAATATACAGCCTGTTTTCGAGATTCGTTGAAGTCGTCAGGCGACTGCCGCCTGACGACGTTGAATCTTCTGCGGTGTTTCGAACAGCGAACCGTCTGCATTAAAGGCCGCGTAGTAAGCAGCTTTGTGAGACATTTGTGACATCATCGGAACGGACTTCACAGCTCCGCCAGTCAGATGGAAATCCTGGTCGCGAGTGCGGTTTTCCTGGAACGGCTGATCCCAATCACCCTGAAAATAAATCGCGTTGGTCAGTACCAGTCGCGTCAGCGGATCCACAGTGCCCGGTGACAATAGATTTGTGATGCGATTGTTAGTGTGGCGTTCGACCCACGCGTTGATGCGATGACGCACTGCTTCGTGGTCATTACGAAAATCGACAGGAAACAACCCCCCGGTCTTATAATGCCGGCCAACTTCTTTCACGAATTCGTCACGAAAGGGAAACGATTTCTCGCCCCACAACGCATTCGTGATGCGGACTTCATAACGCTTGACCCTGCCGTACTCCTGTTCAATCTGTTTCGTGAGAACTCGCTCTGTCGACTGTAATTTTCCGGCGTCACGATAATTTCTCTGTTTCTGCAGCGCTTGCATCTCATCCCGAACAGCGGCCAACTTTGGCAGCAAGACCGCCAGATTTCGTTCGACATCCACCACCGTTTGAGCATCAGTCTCCTGCAGGCTCGCATTCAACGCCGCAATCTGAGGATGCATCTTCGCGATGTCAGAGAACTTCAGCACCTTCCCCATTTCGACAGCTGTCTCGCCCGCGGCCCCTTCGGCCGTCATCGTTAAGGCGGACAGAATCGAATACGGAGAGAAAAACAGATTGTCCGCATCGTGTGTCTCCGCCAATTGACGGTAGAGATCGCATGCAAACGCGTTGTTGGCAGTAACCACCAGGTCAACTTTCCGTTTCGGTTCTTCGGCGTCCGCGAATCGAACACTCACGACGATAAGCAAAACGATCATGACCAATCGAAACATAATACAGATTTCCCCGATTCGAAATGCGTGGACGCTGGAGCAATTCGCCAGATGAGGTAGCGACCACGTTACTTATTGTTGTGAACGGTACTCGGTCGCGGCAGCAGCCTTTCTTCGATCGACACGCGTGCCCGCGGCCACAAGTCAGCGCAATACGCTGTAATAGCCTAACAAAAGCGACCTGACAGAATCTACAGTTCGCTCGCGGCCAAATTCGTTCTCGTGAATTCCTGGAAAATCGCAGCACCTCCGAAAACAAAACTCGCAAATCCCAATGCAGGCCAACAGTCACTGCACAGTTCCCCCCCCCAATTCGGACCCGAAGCCCAGCGACCGAATTATTTCGGGCAACAAGTCAATACGCGGAGACTCTTCGCCACTCACGGTGCAACACGCGTAGACAGCAACCCATCCAGCACCCAGCACCCAGCACGTATGCGTTTCAGTCACGATAGTCGCTGGCAATGCAGTATGTTACCCTCCGCAGAATTGAAACGTGAATCTGACGGGAGTGTTGTGTTGGTTGATCACATCGATGAATTTGAGTCCATTTTTCGACGATCCGAACGCGAGCTGTTTCAGTACGTCGAAATCCCGATCGAATCGATCACGGTAATTTCGGATGGCGATGCCAACCACGCTCAGCAAACAATCAAAATGGCGAAGGAGTTCATTCCGCGATTGGAATCGACACCGAACTGGCGAACCATCTGCGGTGATGAGTTCCGCACAGTCAGCGAATTGCTGGACGTGCTGAACAGCGTGCAAACCGATCTGATCATCACCCATCGCCATCTGCACGAAGATTCCTTCGTGCCGCAACATAGCCTCGGCGTTCACCTGGACGTGTTGACTCAGACAACTTCGATACCCGTATTCGTCCTTCCCGGCTCCGCCGCCCAGCCGGCTTCCGTGGCTGATCGATTTTGCGACCGAGTCATGGTCGTGGCAGATCATATCTCGGGGGACAACGGCCTGATCAACTATGCGGCGCGGATGTGCCGCACAGGAGGCACGATGTGGTTGTGCCACATTGAAGACGACCGAGTATTTGAACGCTACATGAACACTATCGCAAAGATTCCGGAAATCGATTCGGACGATGCGAGGATCCTGATTGAAAATCAGCTGGTGCGGGACGCTCAGGAATACATCGACGGTTGCGCGACAGTCATTCAGGCAGAAGGCCCGAACATCATAGTGAAGAGCCATGTTGGTCGCGGTCATCACTTAAAAGACTACTGCAAGCTGGTGGAAGACAACGACATCGATCTGCTGGTGGTGAACACCAAAGACGACGACCAGCTGGCGATGCATGGGCGAGCCTACTCTTTGAGTGTCGAACTGACCGACGTGTCGATGCTGCTGTTGTAGAGCGGCTCTTAGCGTGACGGGGGCTTCCAGCCGCCGTCTGTGATTCGACTGCGGCTGGAAGCCCCAGCCATCAACACAACAAGATGTGGAACATGATTGATTTGGATTTCCTAACCCGTTCCATGCTGACGTTTGCCGCGGAAAACTCGGGGCATGACGTACCAGGCTGGATAACAGCAGTGTTCGGTTGCATTCTGGTGGCGATGATCGCTGCGTTGGCGCTGGAAGAAAAAATTCACGCGAAGAAGTCGATTATCGTAGGGACCTTCGCGGGCCTGTGCCTGATTCTGGCGACGGGACTCAACCTGCTGAACTTCGGTCCGGTGGAACTGCCCGATCATCACATGATCAACCTCCCGGTCTACATTCCTTCCATTGACTGGGGTGTGATCACGATCATTCTGGGAGCCAGTCTGTTCGTTGAAGTCACCAGTCGATCCGGCGTCTTTACCTGGATGGCAATCACTCTCACCCGAAAATCCGGCGGCGATCCCTGGAAACTCCTGATCTTTTACGGACTGTTGACGGTGCTGTTTTCGGCCGTGCTGAACAACGTGACGGCCATGATCATCATCGGTTCACTGACCAGTGTGTCACTGAAAAAACTGCACCGCAACGAACTGATGCTCGGGTTCCTGCTAACAGAAGGATTGCTCACAAACGTCGGCGGCTTGCTGACACTGATCAGCAGTGTGCCCAACATCATCGTCGGTAAAGAGGCGGGCATTACGTTTGGAAACTTCTTTCTGGTGGCTGCACCCTACGTCGCTGTCACGACGGTTGTCACACTGTTCATGGCGAAGTGGCTATTCGGAATCGAAGGCCTGAAATCGGACGAAGAAAAAGCCGAAGCGCAGCGAATGGTGGACAGCTTCGATCCGAATGAGAGCATTCCCAGTAAGCAGTTTTTCTGGTTCTCGGTCGGCGCGCTGTGTTTGTTTATCGTGAGTCTGGCTGGGCAGTCCGCTTTGCCGTTTGGCCTGGACAAACTGGAGATGGGCTTTGTCGCTTTGTTCTTTGCGGGAGTCGTCCTGCTGGCCTACAAAAGCGAAGTCGACAAATTCTACTCGGCCGTTGACTGGGACCTGTTGGCGTTTTTTGCAGCGATGTTTGTCGTGATTCACGTGATGGAACACGCACAGGTGCTGGCGGTCATTGGCAATGGCATCGCTCAGCTTCTGCAGTGGCCGTCGCCGTTGAATTCCAGCGTCCTGCTGGCAAGCTCAGCCATCGCAAGTTCGGTCACAGATAATATTCCGCTGGCCGCGATGCTGGCGCAGATTCTGGGCAACCTGGAAACCGATCCGGACTCCCCGTTTTGGTGGTGTGTGATCTTCGGTGCCAATCTGGGAGGCAACCTGACGCCAATCGGCAGCGCATCGACAGTCGTCGCCATGACGATCATTCAGCGACAAAAGCTGGGTCTGACGTTTGTTGGCTTCGTAAAAGCCGCAGCCCCCTTTGCCGTCGTGCAGATCATTCTGGCGATTGTCTATGTGCTGCTCTTCGTTTAACCGTTATGCCTGGTCACAAGTTGCCGAATTAAGATACCCGCATGTTAAATCGTGTACTTAAAGTCGTCGCGATCGGATACGTGGCTTGCCTGGCATTCGCCAGCGTCCATGCGGAAATCCCGAAACTCGTGAATGCAGGCGATCCGATTAGTGCCGCCTGCATGAAACCGATGAAAGGTGATTTCGCGAAGCCAGACCACGCTGGCCTGCAGGCTGAAGAAGTCGGGATCAGGAACGCCGCCGGACACCAACTGCGGGCCTGGTTTTTTCGCGCCGAAAACGCGACGCAGTCCATACTGTTCTGTATGGGAAATTCCGGCAACATTTCGCTGACGCTGCCGTACGCAAAGATCCTTCAAGAAGCGGGCTATGAAGTGCTGCTGTTTGACTTTCAGGGATTTGGAGAAAGTCAAGGAGCCCCAGGCATCTCCTCGTTGTTGACAGATTCACTGGCCGCATTCGACTATCTGCAAACCCGCACTCAACGTCCTGGGAAGGACATCGGTGTGTTTGGCGTCTCGTTAGGTTCCATCCTGGCCCTGACAGTGGCCGCCGAAAAAAACGCAGGCGCCGTTGCTGTGGAAGACGCGTTTATTCCCGATGAAACACTCGACCGATTTTCGCGACGACTGACTGCTGACAGCCCATTCGCGAAAATGACGCTGCAAGGCATGAAATCGCTGTTGCTGGGACGTGTCGATCCACTACGAAACATAACGCGACTGCGATGCCCGGTCTTCCTAATACACGTTGAAAACGACCGATTGCTGCCGCCGTCCGGAAGTTTACGGATCGCGGCCAAAGCCACGACGCCAGCACGTGTCTGGCTGATGCCCGTCACCGGACATGCTCCTGAGTCATTGGAAACAAACGACCAGGAATACGCTGCGCAGCTGGCATCGTTCTTTCACGAAGCCTTCAATAGCACACTGGAACAACCCAGCGTACAGCTGGTTGTCGAGAAACAAAACGCCAGGGCCGTTGCCGTGAAAGCGACGATCAATATGGACGACGCACAGACACGTCATCCGATAATGCTCGTTCTGGTGGACGAGAGTGGCCGATGTCAATTCCTGCCGACCTGGGTTCAGAATCAGGCGACCGTTTCGACAGTCATGCGCAGCGATCCCGTCCACGCGTTTGCGATCAGGTATCATTTTGTCACACCGCTGGAGACCAGATGGAAACCAGAACTCTCGGAATATTCGCAAGCACTGGCAGACTATCATCAACATGCTTCGAAAGTGCTAAACGGCCGTAGAGCGGCAGATTACCTAACACGATCGAATGGTTACGGGTTCGGCGGTAATCACCGGAACATTCCTCAGTTCCCGACAGCAGCGGCAAACAACCTGCTAAATGATCGACCCAAAATCGCAATGGCCCATGGTCGTATCCAGGCCCGATACGCCCGATTGCTGGCGCGGCTTCACTGCTGGCCCGAACACCGTTTGGGGAAGTCGCCGCCAGCGAACCTGAGCGTCTTCGCTGAAGCGATGCTGGAATTTCTTCCGAAACAACCCGACGAATACTACGAATGGCAGAATGCCGGTCTGCAGTTATCTTTCCGAGACACCGTTGTTGGCGATTCGCTGTTTCGGCTGGCGAAAGAGCGGCTACAGAACAATCAGCCAGAACAAGCGCGAGATCTGTTGCGGACGCATGTGTCTATCTTGCCACCGAGCGTCTCGACAAATCTGACAGAAGAACGCATCCAGGCAATTAACACGGTGGCAGACCTGACTCAGCCGTAGCCATCAAATCGTCAGCACCATTCCAAGCACAATAGAGTCCTGTACGACACCTTTGTCGCTGGCGTTGGTAATCGCAATCAACGGAGCAAAGCCGCTGCTGCGCACGTATTCCAAAGCCAGTCGGACATTGGGTGCGGGGCTGTGACTGATTCCAATCACCAGTTGTCGATTGAATTCGAACTCCGATCCAGCGGGCCCCTGAACGCCTTCGCTCCAGCTACCGGAAACTCGCACCAGCTTACCGTTGAAGACCAGATCCCACGCTGTTTCCAGTCGATAGGCCGAGACGCGATGACTGGTCACCGGCCAGGGCTCGAAGGTCTCAACATATTCTCCTTCAACAACCCACGGCCCCCAGTGAAACGCAGCGTTCACATCCCAGATCGAATTGAATTCTCCAGTAACCGATGCGTCCAGATGTTCAGCTGTCAGTCCGTCGTAAATCGTGCCTCTTAAAAAACCGCCACCAAGGGACAGACCTGCGTTCGCCCACAGCGGAAAATCAAACAACGCGTTGACCGCTACGTTATTGAGGTGCCCTTTTTCGTCGCTGTCCGCCACGCGAATCCCGCGGCTGCCATTCAGTGCAGTGACCGAAAGATTGAATCCGTTAACCGCGTAACCGCCCCCGATTCCTTCGGCTAAGGGAGAAAAATAGTGCCACACCATCGACTGACTAAACGGACTCAGCGTCCCCATATCACCGAATGACACGGTCTTCTTACCGGCAAACGCGTAAAACGGCGACTGAGAAAGATCGCCCACAGTCACATAAGCCTGGCGAACCTGAAAACTTCCCTGCTTTGCGGCGGCGAAACTGAAGACGTCGGAAAACAGTGTCTCCATGTAGCCGTTAGCCCACGGAGTGAAGTGTCCCACAAACGCCTGGTTGGCATGCACTAGTCGTGCATCGGTAACTGTGGTCCCGGAGAAGTCTGTGGGGAATCGGCCAAGATACGAAAACTTGTCTGCTGTATTCGTCGTACCAAACATTGCTGAGGCGCGAAACTGGGCTCCCAGATCAAGCCCCGGCGTAAAACCGCCATTGCGCGTTGGATCAAGCAACAGCAGCTCTTTGTCAGACTGACGATTCTGGAAATCCATCAGCGGCTGAGTCAAC
>CALFOL010000481.1 GCA_937919915.1 uncultured Planctomycetaceae bacterium | reverse complement strand
GAAAGCCTGCTCCCGCGAGCGAGTGCCGTTCACAACAATAAGTAAACTGCTCTAAAGCCCAAACCCGTTGGATAGCTCAGGCTCGACTGTTTTAGGTGGTGGTATTGCTGTGACAGAAGGAGGCGGAACGATTCGGGTCGTTCCGCTGGGGACATCGCTGCTCGAGATGCCTTTTTGCATGAATTCGGTTTCCATTTCGGCAATCCACTGCCTGAGTTCCGTGGCGTATTCCTGCGAACGTTCGCTCAGTACAAGTTCTCGCAAAAATCCTGCTGCTCCCTCTTCTGACAGCTCGGCTTCTTCAGCTGATGAGAATCTTTTTGTGGGGTTGGGGTGCACCAGTTTTTGCAGCAGGGGGATCAGCCGATCGCTGAGTGGAAATGTATCAATCGGAAGCATGCCGGGCAGCTTGTTGATCAGGTTGTTTTTGGCTTCCAATAATTCCGCATACTTGAGCCCGGCGAATGGCTTCGAGCCCGTCAGCATTTCCAGCAGCATGTATCCCAAACTGGCCAAGTCAGACTGCTGTGTTGCTCGACAGCCGGCCAGGACTTCAGGAGCAGCGTATTCCATTGTACAGGGTTGGCCTTCCGGCGGATTTCCTTCCCAGAATGCTGATCCGATATCAATCAGCTTGACCTGTCCAGTGCGTTTGACCATCACGTTTGATGGTTTCAGGTCGCAGTGAATCACGCCTTCGCGATGCAGGGCGGAAACACCGGACATACATTCGCGCAGAATGGCCACCGCCATACCGGGCTGCAGCCGACAGTCCACTTCACCCGTTGTGACGATTTCATCGTTCAATCGTTGCCAGCGGCCTAGTGTGACCGCATCCTGGACTACTTCCAGCGTACTTCGCCGCAGGATGTGCAGGAGGTCGTAGCCGTCGATCCACTCCATTTCCAGATAGTAGATGCCCTGATCGACGATGAACGTATGGATGTCCACCAAATGGTCGTCTTGAATACGGGCAACCATTGAAGCGACTTCTGTCAGTCGCAGCATTTCCGCTTCGTATTTTTCGATGGTCTTGAATTGGGTTGGCGAGAAGAATTTCAGAGCCACCGGCATGCGAAACCGCCCGGCACCGCGACGTTCTGTCAGCAGTACAGTTCCCTGACCCCCGGCACCGAGTGTCTTCAGAAACGGACGATCCGTTTTCCACCCAATACTGCCACGTTTCAGGATCGCATCGAAGACCCCAGTCAGGCTTCGCAGCCGGGATGTTTCAGCGGCTGTAAAATCAGCAGCGCTGTCAGGATCCTGGGTCATTCGGTCTTGGATTTCCTGCTGGGAAAAAGTGACGTGCCTTGTGTTATAGTGGGGCGCCGTCGGTCTGCAAGTTTGTTTCCGCTGACTGTGGCAGTCTAGCGGAACGGTCCTGCGGGTCCATACGATGTTGCGAATATAGCACTCTATTCCATCCAGGTAACCTAAAAGCAACGTGTCACCATAATAGGGGCCACGATTTTTAGTGGCAAATGCGAGAAAATCCGCACTTTTTCCGTTACGAATTGGCTATTCGTGGCTGACCAGAGGAATGTAATGGAAATTTGGTGATAATCTTCGCACAATCCCTGCCTTGCCAAAGTCAAATCTGACTTGATTGCAGCGAAATGACGTTGGGTGGCCGGATTCCTCAATCCCTTTCACTCCCCGTATCTTACTCGGTTTCTCAAAACGGTTATGTGATGAACATGCGAATTCTAACGTTTACCTCACTCATTCTGGCCAGCACGGCTACGTTTGCCGGTCAACGCTGCCCAGCCAACCGTTGTCCAGTGTCTGTCTGCTCAACAACCATCTGCGAACCCACCGGCAATGTGGCCGTTTGTGGTGCAACTGGCGAGAGCCGTCTTTCGTATTCTTCGGGGCCGACCACTAAGCTGTTCATGGGCAAAGACGGCACGATTCGGGAAGTGATGACGCACTGGGAAGCATTACACCGAGCGGTCGAAGCGGAACAACTGGAAACCGATCTGGTGGCTGTACGGTCTGAACTCGAAACAGCAACGGTCGACCTGACGGCGACAAAGACAGAACTGGCCGCTTTGAAAGAACAGTCGGCGATACAGGTTGCGGCTTTGCAACAGGCACTGGACGCTCTGAAACAAAAGATGGGCCAGCAGACAAAAGTCGCATCGAACCAAAAGGCTCGCGCAGAAAAAGCTGAGGTTGCTCAAAAGGCTGCAGCTGATGAAGCGGTGAAGCTAAAGACGGCTGGCGAGGAAGCAGCCAAACTGGCTCAGCAAAATCTGGCGAAGGTCGAAGGAAACCTGAAGCAGACCGCCGAGGAGCGTGACTCTTTGAAGGTCGCCAACGAAAATCTTCAAAAAGAAGTCAAGCAGATGGTCGCTGCCAGAACCAAAGCAGAAGAAGAGATTACAGCCGCTCAGATTGAGATTACAGCCGCTCAGATTGAGATTCAGAAGATGAAGCAGGAAGCGATTGAATCGAAGAAGACCCAGGTGGCAAAGAACGCAGAAGATAGCGAAGCGCCTGCTGATGGTGGCGACGCTCCAGCGGAACAGCCTAACGAAGAGGCTCCTGCGACTGAGGAAAACAACCTGCGTATTTCGCGACAATAGAGTTGCCAGCTTGACGAAAGTCAACGCCTCGTCTGTTTACTGGCGAGGCGTTTTTATGCGCTGAACAGAGCAACAGGCCGTACTTTGTCGAAAGATAACTACCCTGCGGGTTGCTGCTGAGTCATGCAGTGGAAGGCTCCGAGCCCCCAGATCAGATCGCTCGCGTCAACGCCGATAACAGTGCGATTCGGAAACAGATCCTGCAGCGTTGTGCACGCATAATCGTCTGCTGGATCGCCGAAAGTCGGTACGATCACGCCGCCGTTGGCGATGTAGAAGTTGCAGTAGCTTGCAGGTAATCGATGCCCGTCCTGGAACTTTGGCGCGGGGAGTGGCAGGTCAACAATGCGAAGCGTATTGCCGTAACGGTCCCATGCGGACGATAGAGCGACACGGTTTGCACGCAGATCCTCCGCTTCCGGAGCGTCGGCATCGTAAGGCGCAGCGACGACCACAGCGTCAATATCGACAAAGCGAGCCATCTGGTCGATGTGACCGTCTGTGTCGTCGCCAATGATCCCGTGTCCTGGCAGCCAGACGATCGATTTTGCGTTCAGGTGCTTCCGCAGCAGCGCTTCCATTTGGTGTCGCGTCAGGCCCGGATTGCGATTCGGATTCAGTAGACAGTTTACCGTCGTCAGAATCATTCCGTCGCCGTTGCCGTCGATTGCGCCACCTTCCAGGATGAATCCCGGTTTTACGGTCGGCACACCCACTGCCATACAGATCGTTCCTGCCACAGCGGCATCGTTGTCCCACGGCGGATATTTGCCGCCCCAGCTGTTGTAGTCCCAGTCGATTGCAATTTGCGGGACGGTGTCGACCGCTGCGGGCTTCGCATTCAAAAAGATCGGGCCGTAGTCGCGACACCAGGCATCATTGACTTCGATGTCAAACAGGCTGACTTCAAAACCTGCTGCCGACGCTGCGCATGCTTCGTCAATCAGTACGCGAGCCGACTCGGCAACACGACTATTCGCCAGCACATTCACAGGTTCGAACCTGGCGATCGCCGCTACGAATTTCGCAAACGCCGCGGGAATGCGTTCGAAGGTCCCCGGCCAGGTGTCAGGATTCACGGGCCACGACAGCCACGTGCCAGTGTGAGGTTCCCATTCCGCGGGCCAGCGATAGCGCGAGAGTTTAATGTCGTCCACAGGAAGTGCTTGATAGTGAAGTGTGTGACCAGTAGGTGTTTAGGGTTGCAGTGCTATGTCAACTGTCCGACCAGCGGTTCTGCAGATCCCTGTACGCGTCGATGCGACGGTCACGGAAAAACGGCCAGTGCGTACGGGCCGTGTTGATGAGCGACAGGTCGCAATTGACGATTAGGTTTTGTTCTGCATCGTGTGTTGCCTGATCCAGAATTTTTCCATACGGGTCGGCCAGAAACGAGCCCCCCCAGAATTCGATTTCGCCTTCCGGACCGACGCGGTTAGGGGCGCCGACGAATAGTCCATTAGCGATCGCGTGACTGCGAATCATCGTTTGCCATGCGGAATACTGGCTTTCCCCGTACTCGTCCTTTTCACCGGGAATCCAGCCGATGGCGGTCGGGTAGAACAGCAGTTCGGCGCCCTTCATCGCGGTCAGACGAGCGGTTTCCGGGAACCACTGGTCCCAGCAAATGCAGACGCCGACTTTTGCATACTTCGTTTGGAAGGCGAGGAATCCGAGGTCTCCCGGAGTGAAGTAGAACTTTTCGTAGTACAGCGGATCGTCCGGGATGTGCATCTTGCGGTACAGCCCCGCGATGGATCCATCGGCGTCGATGATGACGGCCGTGTTGTGGTACAGACCGTGAGTCCGTTTTTCGAAGATCGGCACGACAACCACGACCTGCAGTTCTTTCGCAATCTTTGCGATGGCGTCGGTCGTTGGCCCGGGAATCGGTTCGGCCAATTCGAAATTGGCGTGATCTTCTGTCTGACAGGGATACTGTGTATTGAACACTTCCTGCAGGCAAATGACGTTCGCGCCGTCGGCCGCCGCGGCGCGGATCTTAACGATGGCGGCTTCGAGGTTTGTCGAAGGGTCGACATCGCTGCGCGCCTGAATCAGGCCGACTCGGACGTTGTTTGATTTGGTCATGTTGTGTCTCACGTAGCACAAGCGACTCGCTTGTGATTTTCGATGTCGTTTGATTGTCGATTAGACAGTCGGCGTCGCCTGTCTAATCGACGTTTGCTTGTTGTCTGTTGGATGGGCAGGCGAGTCGCTTGCTCTACGATTTAAACGCCCCGGATATTGCCGAATTTTTCGACGTGAAGTCGCGAAGAGAACCGATACCCGTGAGCCTCCGCGGCTTGACGCACCCAGTCTCGTTTGTCTGCCAGTTCCTGTTGTGTCTTTGCCTGAGGCATCAGCCACACGCTGTCGCGGGCAACTTCGGGGAATTCTTCCAGGTACGCGGCCACTTCGTCAACGTCAACGTCGTGATCAATGACGAATTTCAGAATTGCGTTGTAGCGTTTCAACAGTGACCGGATGACTGCTGGCTGATGTCGCGTTTCTTCGTGCCGCACCGACCAGGTTTGATCATCAGGCGTGGAGTTCTTCATTTTCGGGCTGATGGCCATCAAGTCGCATTCGACAGATCGATCGACGGTCCCGGCGGTTTCGATCGTGATGACCTTGCCAGCCGCGCGGCAGATTTCGGAAAGCTCGGTCAGCTGAGGAGCCAGCATGGGTTCACCGCCGGTCAGCACGACGTGCGGCGCCGAGCTGGCCTTTACCTTCGCGGCCAGTTCGTCCAGCGAGATCTGTTCGCCCTCCGGATTCCACGATGTATACGGTGTGTCGCAGAACGAACAGCGCAGATTGCAGCCCGACGTCCTGATAAACAGGGACGGCGTTTCGGCGAACGGGCCTTCGCCCTGAAATGATTCGTAGACTTCGGAAATGAACATGAATGTGGACTGTGCGAAGGCTGTCGAGGCGGCTCCGGTTACTGAAAGAGAAATAGCAATCCAGCGCCTACGGCAGATGCGATGAGGATGGAAATGCTTGTCAAACCTAAAAACCTAAAAACCTAAAAACCGCCAATAGCGCCACTGTGCGCGGATGGCGATCGTGACGCGTCGCAGGCTTGGCCTGGCCGATGCCACTTGAATGGCGTCCGAAAACTCGAAGAGTTTAATCGCCGAATACACACTGATCGTTATGAATACCAGTTCTAGCGCGCCAACAATATAGAGTGCCTCTTGTGGGACCTTTGCCGATTCGAAAAGCGTAAACATGGCAAAGACGTGAATGCCGAGCGCAATAAGCTGAGTCACACCAAAGAACAGGATCCATGGTCTTGTCGCAACCAGTCCGGCGATCGCCTGGCTCAGCTCGTTTTCTTCGTTCGACCAGGGTTGTGCTGCTTGTTTCGTTGTGACGCTATTCGCATCGGCTTTGGTTTCTGGATTCATGAGCCAGGTCTTTGGGGTGGAGCATACATAATCGGATCTGCGGTGCCTGCTTCCGCAAAACCCTTCAGTCGCAGCAAACACGAATCGCAGTCGCCGCAGCTGATGCCTTCGGGAGATGGATCGTAGCAGCTATGCGTGAGACCGTAATCCACGCCGAGCTCAATGCCGCGCTGAATGATCTGCGCCTTGGTTAGAGCAACGAGCGGTGTGTGGATTGTGATCTTCTGACCTTCGACGCCCGCTTTGGTCGCCAGGTTGGCCATCGCTTCGAACGCTTCCACAAATTCCGGGCGGCAGTCAGGATAGCCGCTGTAGTCGACGGCGTTGACTCCAATGAAGATGTCGCAGGCACCGATGGATTCCGCCAGTCCGAGTCCCACTGACAGAAAAATCGTGTTGCGAGCGGGAACGTAAGTCACCGGAATTCCGTCGCCCATTTCAGCATCAGAACGATTGTGCGGAACGTCGATGTCGTTTGTCAGAGCCGACCCGCGGAAGATGGCCGTGGCCACCGGGAACACCACATGACTGGCGGCCTGGTTGGCTTCACATACCATCGCCGCTGATTCCAGTTCAAAGCGATGTCGCTGGCCGTAGTCAAACGAAATGCCGTGAATTTCGTAGCCGTCATTCCGCGCGATCGCCATCACCGTGGCGGAGTCCAGTCCACCACTCACAAGGATGACTGCTTTTTTCGAATTTGTCATAGTTCCCAACCATTCGAGCCCAAAATTCCGCTTTCTGCTACCTTCCCGGCAACTACCCTGAGTGACAACGGAGCGTTTCCGAGCGTCAGCTCGCATCCGCTGCGGCCGGTGCCGCGCGAACAATTGGAGTTTGAGGTGTGTCAGTGTGACGATATCATGGGGGAGTTGCTGCTTTCGAGGGCAGCGGTTTCAAACATTCTGAGTATTTTTAAAGGTCCCGTCTCTTGGGCGATCTGAAGCGCGAAGAACTGAAAGTAGCCAATCAGCGAGGAATTCTTGTTGGTGTTTTTAACGCCGACGAATGCCCCGACAAAGAAACGGCGCTGGACGAACTGAAGGGACTGGTCAAGACAGCGGGCGTGAACGTTGTTGGCGAGATCGTGCAGTTTCGGGACACGCCACATCCGGCTCATTGTCTGGGCACAGGCAAGCTGGCAGAACTGAAAGAGCTCGTCGAACTTACCGACGCAGAGTTGGTGGTCTTCGATAACAATCTTTCGCCATCGCAGAGCCGAGCGCTGGAGCAAGCGGTCGAAAAACCAATTGTCGACCGCAGCGAAGTGATTCTGGATATTTTCGCCACGCATGCGCAGACGCATGAAGCGATGCTGCAGGTTGAACTGGCTCAGCTGATGTACTTTCGTACTCGCCTGAAAAGCATGTGGACTCACCTTGAACGCATCGGGGGTGGTATCGGAGCCGGTCGTGGTCCGGGGGAAAAGCAGCTGGAAACCGACCGTCGATTGATCGACAAACGTATTTCGGAATTGAAGGCGAAACTGAAGACCGTCGAGAGCCGTCGTGAACGCACGGTCTCACAGCGCCGTTCGCAACAGACGGTATCTTTGGTTGGCTATACGAATGCTGGCAAGAGCACACTGATGCGCGCACTCACGGGTGCTGACGTGCTGGTGGCAGACAAGCTGTTCGCGACGCTGGATACTCGCACGCGGCGCTGGAATGTGCCGAATTACGGCGAAGTATTGCTAAGCGATACGGTTGGTTTCGTTCGCGATTTACCTCACCATTTGGTGGCTTCGTTCCGGTCGACTCTGGAAGAAGCTCGCCATGCCGACATCCTGCTGCATGTTGTGGACGCCAGCAATCCGGAAGTGGAGCGACAGATTCATACTTGTAATCAGGTGCTGGAAGAAATTGGCGTCGACTGTTCGAACCTGCTGTTGGTGTTGAACAAAGTGGACCGTGTGGCTGATCAATCGATGATCGATGTTCTGCGTCGGCATTACGACGACACAATCACGATCAGCGCGGCGACAGGGAAGGGCATTGATCAGTTGAGTGCGATCGTAGCAGAGCGGCTGTCGGGAGGCTTTGTGACGGTTGAAATTGAGACGAGCTCCGGTAACGGAAGACTGCTGTCCTGGTTGACTCAGCACGCTGAAGAGCTGGACCGTTCCTACACCGATGAAACGTCGGCTCGCGTAAAGCTGAAGTGCCGCATGGCGAAGCAGTACGTGGATTCGATGGGTTTCGAGGACACGCAGCTGATCATTCTGGAAACGGTTTCAAAGTAGTCGTCACTGTCCCAGTGACGACTACTTTGCAGGATGGCATCTTCGTTACAACAAGTTGCTTACGCCGTGATCTCAGGATTCCGCAAAGCTGTGCCTCGACGGTGGCCGCATTGATCGCGTCAGAATCGCAGCTTTGGCGATGCCGCTTGTCACGATGACATCGAATGTTCGTTGTGGCCTGCGATTCCGCAAAGCTCGTCACCGGGACAGTGACGTCTACTTTGCGATCTGGCGAAGTTTGCGGAGCTGCGTAGGATTCTTGGTGACCGCTTCGTCGCCAACCTGCATCGTGACCTAACGGCTCAGCCGGACGAAGATTTCCTGCGTGTCTTCGTGGAAGTGCGGTTGGAAGCTGTTACCAGCAGCGAGTTTTGACCAGTAAAACGTAGGGCCTCTGGAACTCATCGCCTGAGCCATCCAGTCTTCTGGCCGCTCTCAACGTGCAAGCGACTGGCGACCGGGCCTCAATAAGCGGACTGGAGTATTTTTGGCTTTCCGTTCTTGTGGTCGTTGACAGCATAGGAGGGGGGGGG